>JAPKZL010000279.1 GCA_026393795.1 Candidatus Aminicenantes bacterium
CCCTCCTTGGTCACGTTGACGGCCCCGGAATAGATATGGCAAAAAAACTCGCTCTCCTCGCCTTCGCGGATGATGGTTTCGCCGCCGCCGAAAATCTTGTAGTCGACTCTCTGTGCGCTAGACGCAAACGAGCCATTATTCTGTTATTATTTTCCTTGCTATCTGCTCCTGGAACTGGAAATCGTTTCGAATACGAGTCGCTATCCACCATTTGAATAAATCAGTAAAAGCCCAGTTAGAGTATTTGAATTTGGGTAGATCTCAAGTTCGAGTCATACCAACTCTTTCGATCCAGGTTCTGAAACGTTTTTCAAACAATAAAAGCCATTTGGCCAAAAAAAGCACCAGAAATGCGAGAGCAAAACCAACAATCACATCCACCATATAGTGATATCGCAAGTAGATGGTTGATATCCAATTCCCAAGAACCAGCGGCAGAAGGAACCACAACCATTTTCGGCCCAACTTGGCCCCACACCATAGAACAATTGTTGACAAGCAAACATGCAAGCTGGGGAAAATATCGCGTGGAGCCCGGACAATATCCAATATGCCGGCAACCGACCCATAAAATGCACCATTTAATCCATGTGCATAAAGCTGAGGATATGCTATGTTCGGACCGACTCCAGGAACAAAAATATATCCGATATTCCCTAGTATTCCGCCTAATAAAAAAGCCAATAAAAAATAACGAAACAAAGGTTTATTTTTTCGATAGCAGGCGTAGCTAATAATCAGAGGAAGTACGACATGAAGAAAATAGGCCACTGCAAGTATATCGGTTAACCATGGCTGTACCCAGCGATCCATCCAAACTGAAGGTGTTTCACCAAATAAAAATCGATCCCAAGCCAGTAATTTTGAATCCAAATCGGGTTTCGAGATAGCAGACCAAAAAGAAGTTGCAAAAATTTCATAAAAGAATAGAAATAAAAAAAAGGGAAGCCAATCTCGAATAGTTTCTATCACAATGGAATATACAGAATTTTGAAAAGAAGCTCCGCCATAGATGGCATAGCGCAATGACAAAAGGAATATTACTAATGAAAACGGAAACAAATACAACGAAAAATCCCAGAGATCAGATTCTCCGATTGTTAAACCTTTGGAAATTACTTGAGTTCCTCCATAATAAAAAATTCCAATAACAAACATCACGCATAATAAATCTTCTATGCGTATTTTACTTAAGAACTTGAAAAAATTGAAATTCAATTTCTGGTACATTTGTTTGCCTCAAAGTAATCGCTTGGGTTAACATGGATATTCTGGAAATAGTCCTCCCATCCAATCCGCTGGATGGGAAATGGGATAAAAGCGTTAGTGCCTCATCAAATTTTTTCTGTTTGATTAAAACCCGAACTGCATGATAAAGAGAAGGGAAAAAAAGTGGGTTTGATTGCAACGAATTCAAATAATAGCCCAATGCTTGCTCATTATTTCCGCGTTTTTCCGCCAATTTTCCGAGAAAATAGTCACACAACAAGAATTTGCGCTCATTACGAACCGCATTGAACGTGATTTCCGCCACGCTCCATTTCCTTAAAAAATAACAGCAGATTGCCAGATTGTATACTAGATTTGTATTTGCTTGCACTTTTCCATTTTCAAGGCGCATATCTTGCAACAACATAAGTTCTGCTTTTTCATAGTTTTGTAAATTTAGGATTGAAGTTATCCAATCATTTTTAAGTTTGGCCGTTAAATGACCGCCGATCTGATCCTGAAGACTAAAATAGTAATCAGCCTTAGCCCAAGAGCTAATCGATATATTGAACTCGGCACTAACAATATAGACGGATCGCAGAAAAAACGGGAATATAAGAATGGTTCCGGTTACCAATACCGCTCCGAAAATGCATCTGGCCACACAAAGGTTCCGTTGGCGATAACGGTTGTATAAAAAACGTCCGACCAAAAGAAATACAGAACTGGATAATAATAAAACCACAAACCGGAAAATTGCGAGATTCCAAACAAACATCATGCTTAACTCATCCTACTTATAAATTACTTCGCATCATACCAATATGATCTGAACTGATATAATTTGAAAAAAACATGTAGCATAATGACGACTTAAGCTTATCATAAAATGTGTGTTCATTCAATCTGGCAAAGATTAAGGGGAAAGAATAATGCAAGCATTGATTGCTTAATTATTCAATTCTCTATAATATTCAATTCGGTTTATTTTGAAACGCGCTGGGAATATCCTTGAGCAGTTCTTCTTCTATTTCAGGCCAATCTTGAGTCAAAAAGGGGGGGGAGGTTGAAAAATTAGCAAGAGCTTTAATATTCATCGTTTCAAGTGGATACTTTACCAGATTGTATTTGGGAGACGCATATTCAAGAAAGCGGTTAAGATCGGTATTGATAGGAACAATCCAGGTATCCAACATTTTCCTGGTTTCCTCAGGAGCCAACAATCTTGATCCCAGAATGTATCGTATCCGAGCGCGAATGCGCTCTTCAGTGCGATCGGACCACAAATCGGTCTTGATCAATCTCTGGACTACCGGCCATTGCAGCTTTTGCGGCTCTTCTCCGGCCACTAAAATTCCCTGGCTGCCAAATACCCAAAAACTTACATATTGAAATGAATGTTGCAGCGTTCCGATCACCGAAACAAGTTCCCTGGGTCCGATATGATGGATTTGGATCCATTGCTGGAAAATCCCCCCCGGTTTAAGGTGCTTTTTAACCAAATAATAAAAGTCCTGCGAATAGAGATTGGTCGAACCCGCGAACCAGATCGATGATATTTCCATAGAGATCAAATCATATCTTTTATTAGTTAACAGCAGATAATTACGCCCATCATCTAAAATAAGATTGACATTCGGTTTATCCAAAACTTTCTCATTAATATGTATAAAGTGAGTTTTTGCCGCTTGGACTATTCCGGAAGCGATCTCGGCAATATCCATTCGTTTGAATCCAAACCTAAGAACTGAAGCAGCGGATTGACCCGATCCCAGTCCAATGACCAAGGCATCATCGAATGACCGGACATGAAGCGCAGGAATGGTTACAAAGCCTTTTTGGGCATCAATCTCACCGGCGTCGTTGGCTTGAAACTTGCCGTTCGTCAACAATACTTTATAAAAATCTCCAGGCTTCGGTTTTTGGGGATTATTAGGATTCGCCACCACGGTGGTTATTCCCCCTTGCAGATCTTCATGTAAGAAGAGCAATCGGCTGGAGGGCTTGACATGGGACGGTCTAAAATAAACACAATTACCAGAAGTCAATTGCAGCCAATCCCATCCTGGCAATGTCGGCAATAAAAGCAAAAAACCCAACGAAACGATCACTCCAGTCCAACGCCCAATCTTGACCAGGAATGTGTAGGAGAGAATCAATGCCATCAGTGCGATTCCAAAAGAAAGAAACATCAATGTCGCCGCCGAACCCCAAAACGGAATCAGGACAAATCCAGTCATCAAGGCACCGAGTACACAACCGGTGGAATTGAATGCTCCCATCAGCGCCGCCACACGAGCCCGATTCAGAATAGGGAACCGATTCATACGAAATAGAGCTGGGTAGAACATACCCAGGATAATTGTTGGGGGAAGTAACAACCGACCAGTCAGGATCCATCGCAACAGCTCTCCTTGACCGAATGTGGCAAGATTGGCCCCCCACAAAACAAATAGGAATGGCGTTTGCGGCCACTGAATGTACTGCCATGCAATTAAACCAGCCCCCGAAAATAAAATGGCAACAAGAGTTATCGGGCCCCTGGGTTTGGATTCTTTGAAAACAACTGTCGAAAGTGCACTTCCCAAACCTAATCCGATCAATACAAGGGCCAACATGGCTGCAAAAGCGTACACACTGTTTCCGATGGTGACACCAATCAAGTGGGTCCAGACGACTTCCAAAGCAAAGAGAATAAACCCACTGAAAAAAGCCAGAATCATGAGTGTCAGGTTGGATCGTACCCCAGAACTCAAGTCGTTGGCAGTTTTTTTTAAGCTCCTGCCAGCATCTTTCATTCTCAATTTCCCTGCCAAAATCCAAGCAATGAAAGCAACGAGCCCATCAAGAAAAAATGTAAATCCCAAGGTCCCACCCAACCCTAAGGAAGGAAAACACCAATATGGCCCAGCGATGGCCCCTCCAATAGCTCCCAACAAATTCATCGTATAGAATCGACTCATTGTCTGCCGGGGTCGGGGAATGCGCAAGCCTTCCAAGGCTGCTATCACTGTCGGAAATGTCGCTCCCATCAAAATCGTGGGTGGCAAAATCCATATAATGGCGACGATAAAGCGTTGAATTTCAAGCACCCAAAAATGTCCCAAGCCCAGTCGTAATACCGGAACCATGAGTTGAATCAGACTTTTATGAAATAAAAGCAATAGGATGGACCAGATTGCCACTCCGGCTTCAAGAAGGGAATAAATTCGTAACGGATTCCGATCAGTACGACGATATCTGGCGTACAGCCAAGCCCCCAAGGTAAGGCCTAGGAAATAAATAGACAACACAATCGCTGCCGCCGGAGTACTGGCGCCAACCAAATTGGCCAGCAGTTTTTCAAACGATTGCTCGGCCAATAATCCCGCTGCTCCGGAAAAAATAAAAAGGATTCCCAGGATCATGGCTCCTTTTCTCAGATCTACCGCGAAAATTTTCTTCATCGCGCGCTCCTTTTTCGAGCTGAAATTGAAAAAGAAATCCAGTTAGAGAAAACGTTCCAATTTATGATCGGCTCAAAAAATAAATACTCGGCCTCCGGCATTTATTCATTGAACCGCAAGAAAACAGCCGAGAAATAATCCGCTCCACTATTTTTTGGTGGCGAAATAACTGAGGATGCGCTTGAAGAGGCTCTCGGAGCTTTTCTTGCCGGCGCCGGCGTCAACGGCCAGGTTCTTTTCGCTGAAGAGCTTCAGCTCGTCCTGGCGCTTAGTGATCACGGCCGACAATTTCATGGCCAGCGCCTCGTTCATGTCGATGATCTGCTTGAAGCGGGCCGATGAAACCATGATGACGACGCTTTCGCGGTCGGCGACCACCGTGGCGCCGGTCTTTTCGCCGGTGACCAGGGATATCTCGCCGATGAAATCGCCCGCCTGCAGCCGGGCGACCACTTGGCCCTCCTTGGTCACGTTGACAGCTCCGGAATAGATATGGTAAAAAAACTCGCTCTCCTCGCCTTCGCGGATGATGGTTTCGCCGCCGCCGAAAACCTTGAAGTCGACATCGGCCAGAAGCTTCAAAAACTCATTTTCGTCGATGGTGCGCAGGATGTCGTTGTTCTTCAGCGCATCGACCAGGAGCTGGCGGGGGATGGCCGCGCTTTTTTCCGGGTGCCGATAGAGCTCGCGGACCGGGAAGGGGATTTGGATGCCATGGCGCCTGAACGCGTACCAGATGCGGCGCCGCACCTCGGCCGTTATGGGATTATGCTGGGCATAGTCGTGGACCCAGAACTTGACCTCGTAGTCCAGGGAAAAATCGCCGAAATTCTTCAGCTGCACCGTTGGCGCCGGTTCGCGCAGGACATCGGCCATCGCGGCCAGCACCTGGGTAACGGCCGCTTCGACCCGGTCGGGGCTGTCATGGTAGCTGGCCCCGACCTTGACCTTCAAGGCCACCGGCTGACGCTCGGCGCCGTAGATCAGGACCTCGGCCTTCGACGCCGACTGGTTGGGAATGACGATCAGCTCCCGGTCGACGGTGCGGATCTTGAACGAGCGCCAGCCGAACTGCTCCACCCGGCCTTCCCATTCGTTGATCCGCACCCAGTCGCCCAACTTGAAGGAATCCTCGAAATTGAGGATGATCCCCGAAAAGAGATTGCCGAGGATGTCCTGCAGGGCGAAGCCGACGACCACGGTGAACACCGCCGACGAAGCCAGCAGCACGGTGATCTTGATCTTCAGGTAATAATTGAGGATCAGCAGGATGCCGACCACGTAGAGGATGAAAACCACCACGTCCTTGACCAGCTTGGGATAACGGATCCCCTGCTTTTTCAGCAGCAGGAAATCGAAGACGAAATATGCCAGGGTTTTGATGGCGAAAACCAGCAGGAAAAACCAGACCAGCAGCCAGAGGACAAAGAGCAGGCGCTGGGAAAAGAAGAGCGTCTTCAGCCAATGGCTGCTAAACATGGCGACGGCCGCGGTCAGGAAAAAGAGCAGCAGCAGCTGCAGCGATGTTTCGCGGAAAAGGCCCTGGCGGTTTTTCCCGCCCAGCAAGAAAAGAACCAGCAGCAGCGCCGCGCAGAGCGCGGGCAGCGCGATCAGCCAGTCCATGGCTTCACCCTCCAGCCGGTTTTGCCGGCGCGATCCTCATCCGTTATTGTTGCGGAACTCCCTCGGCGGGCGCGGCCGGCGGCATCATGCCCTTGGCCTTGTCCTTGGCCTTGTCGCTCAGCTTGTTCATCAGTTCCTCCGGGAGGGAAAAAGACAGCGTGATGGCGTCGGCGCTGGCGCTCAACTGGATGGCGTTGAGCAGCTGCCCCAATTCGGGCTCCTTGGCCGAGCCCATCGCCCCCAGCGCTTTCAAGCCGTTGAGCATGTCGACGACCTGCTTGTTTCCCGCCTCGTTGTTGGAGAGCAGCTGGAATTTACCGGAAAAAGTCTTGCTCTTGTAATCCACGTAACCGATGAACGCCTCGGCCTTGCTCAGGTCGACCGGCATCATGCCGCCTGCCGGCGCGTTCTTGAGCTTGTCGGGGATATTGCCGATGGCCAGCCAGAGCATGCTGTCCTTTTGCAGCTTGTCCACGTACTTCATCATGGCGGCATTCTTGAGAATGCTGGCGCCGCTGCCCTGGGCCAGGTCCACGGCCAGTTTGACCTGCGCCTCGGTGCCGATGGCGATGGCATAGGGGGTCAGGAAAACCAGGCGGGCCTCTTTTTTGGAACCCTCCGCGCTCAAGGTACGAAGGCCGTCCTTGTTACTTTCCTCCCCTTTCAGGGTGTAGAGCCCCAGGCCGCGGTACTTTTCCTCGGCGACGATGACGTTGTTCTGGCGCAGCAGCCCCAGCACCTTTTCCTTATCGTACTTCAGGTTGACGAGAGCCACCATTTGCGGTTCGGCGCCGCCCAGCTCGCCGTAGATGCCGGCGGTCACGGCATAGACGTCCTTCTTGAGGTCGATGCCTGTCTTCTGCACGAAGTCGGGGTAGTCGGCGAATACCTTCCCCGGCCCGCCGTCCTTCTTCCAGTCGTCCTTGAGCATCTTGTCGAAAAGGGCCAGGTCGGAAAACTTAAGGAAATCAAAGTTCAGGAGCATGCTCGCCCCGTCGGGCACCATGGCCAGGGCGCCTTCATTGCTCAGCCGCCCGGGGGTCTTTTTCTTGCAGGCCGGCATGACCAGCAACATCACCAGAACCAGAGTCAACACCATCATCTTCTTGTTCATGATTTTCTCCTTGCACAAAGTGGGTTTTTTAACCATTGCCAGGAAATATAGCACAGAAACAGGTAAATTGGAACCGAAAAAGGGGGACAAGAACTTTTACCCCGTTTTTTGCGTATAGTCAGCTGAAGCCATGAAAGAGATCATTCAACTTGAAAATGTCAGTTTCAACTACGGCCGCGTCCAGGCCATTCGCGACCTGTCGCTCAGCCTGCAAGCGGGGGTTTTCGGACTTCTCGGCCCCAACGGCGCCGGCAAAACCACGCTGCTGAAACTGCTGCTCGGCTTCCTGATCCCAACCGCTGGCAAAGGGGAGATCATGGGCTACCCGTTGTGTGAAAAGCGCAAATCCCTGCGCCGCGGCATCGGCTACATGCCCGAAAGCGAGTGTTCCATACCGGGCATGGACGCGGTTTCGCTGACCGCCTACCTGGGCGAGCTCAGCGGCATGCCACGCCAGGAAGCCATGAAAAGGGCCCACGACGTCCTGTATTACGTCGGCCTGGACGAGTCCCGCTACCGTTTGGTGGATACCTACTCCACCGGCATGAAGCAGCGGCTGAAGCTGGCCCAGGCCCTGGTCCACGACCCGCGGCTGCTGCTGCTCGACGAGCCGACCTCGGGCATGGATCCGGCCGGCCGCAAGGAGATGCTGGAGCTGATCCAGGACATCGCCAAGAAAGAGAGCATGAACATCATCATCTCCTCGCACCTGCTGCCCGACATCGAAAGCACCTGCCAACAGGTGGTGATCATGAACAAGGGCCGCATCGCGGCCGAAGAATCGATCGCCGACCTGAAAAAAGACAATTTCCGCCTCTTCGAGATCAAGGTGGTCGGCGAGACAGCGCCGTTCTTCGAACGGCTGCAGGCCTGGCGCTGCCAGGTGCAGGAGAACGAGAAGTCGATGTTCAAAATACTGCTGCCGGCGGAGATCCTGCCGGCGGCGCTTTTCGCCGCCGCCTACGAAACCGGCGTGCAGATCCGCCATTTCCGGCAGAGCAAGACCACGCTGGAAGACGCCTTCATGAACGTGATCAGGGAATCCGATGGACATTAGGGAAAAAGGCTACAGCCACTGGCAGGGGGAATTGAAGGCTTCCCGCGGCAATTGGCTGCCCATTTTTTTTAACGGCATTAAATCCGTATTTAAAAAGAAGTTCGCCAAGGTCATCTTTGCCTTCAGCGGCTCGACCTTCGTTATTTTCCTGCTGGCGGTTTACGTTTCCACCAAGCCCGAATTGAAAATCCTCAGCGAGCTGGTGCGGCTGCTGTAAAGCGACGCCGACCTTTTCAAGACATTTTACAGCAACGGCTTTTTGACCTTCATGCTGGTCATTTTAAGCATCTTCAGCGGCGCCGACCTGATCTCCAGCGATTTGAAATTCAAGGCCTTCCCCCTTTATTTCGCGCGGCCGCTTTCGCGCAGCGATTACCTGCTGGGAAAATTTTCCGTCATCCTCTTCTACCTCCTGCTCTTCACCCTGGTGCCGGGGATCCTGCTGCTGCTGTTCAAGATGATCTTTACCGGCAGCCTGGCCGTTTCGCCCCTGCTGGTGCTGGCCATCCTGGTCTTTCCCCTGCTGGAATGCGTTTTCCTGGCAGCGCTGACCCTGGCCCTTTCCATTCTCAGCCCCAACACGAGATTCATCCAGATCGCCATATTCCTGGTCTACATGTTCTCCAACAACCTGGCCCAGATCCTGAAGGTCATCTTCAAGAGCGACCGTTTTTTCATCATCTCCCTGCAAAGCAACATCGAGCAACTGGCAAGCTTTCTTTTCGGGCTGCAGCCGAAATACGATTACCCGGGCTGGCTGGCGCTGCTGCCGCCCGTTGTTGTTTCGCTGCTGGCTTTCTGGCTGCTCAGCTGGCGCATCAAAAAAGCGGAGGCGCGCTCATGAACGCCGTGCTCCGGGCCGAAAAACTGTCCAAGTGGTACGGCAACATCCTGGGCATCAGCGACATCAACCTCGAGATCGGCCCGGGCATCACCGGACTTCTCGGGCCCAACGGCGCCGGCAAATCGACATTTTTGAAGATCGCCGCCGGCCAGCTCAAGCCGAAAATCGGCAGCTTGCAGATATTCGGGGAAAACGTTTTCGCCAATCCCAGGCTGTTCAAGCGCATCGGTTTCTGCCCCGAATACGACTGCGCCTACATGGAAATGAGCGGCTGGCAATTCATCATGCTGCTGGCCCGGCTGCACGGTTTCGCGGCCGGCGCAGCGGCGGCGACGTGTGAAAAGGCGCTGGCCACGGTGGGCTTGCTGGAGAGCAGGGACCGAAAGATCAAGGGCTACAGCTTCGGCATGCGCCAGCGCCTGCGCCTGGCCTCGAGCATCCTCCACGAGCCGGAGCTGTTGATGCTCGACGAGCCCTTGCGCGGCATCGACCCGGTCTGGCGCATCAAGATCATCCAGCTGATCAAGGAATACGAAAAACAGGGGCGGACGGTGATCGTCTCGTCGCACATCCTGCCTGAGATCGAAGCCATGACCAACGAGATCGTCCTGATCCACCAGGGCAAGATCTTCGCCAAGGGCGACATCCAGCGCATCCGCGGCCTGATCGACAGCCACCCGCACCAGATCTCCATCCATTGCCCGGACCCGCGCCTCCTGGCGGCGAAACTCGTCGGCAACGAGTACGTGCTCAGCCTGGATTTCCCGGCCCAGGAACGCAGCCTCACCGTCAAGACCGATCAGCGCGACCATTTCTTCAGCGCCCTGATGCGCCTGATCGCGGTGGAAAAAATGGCCGTGGAGGAGATCACCTCACCCGACGACAACCTGCAGGCGGTATTCGATTACCTGATCGGGAAATAGCCATGAAAAACTTGAACGCCATCCCCATCATCTTCGCCAGCTTCTTCAAGACGGGGCTCAAGGCCGTACGCACCCGGGTGTTCATCCTGCTCGGACTTCTCCCGGTGGCGCTGATGGTCATCGTGCGCTTGGTGGACGCGTCCAGCGCCCCCGATTTTTTTTCCAAGGTCATGCTGTCGTTGTATTTCCAGCTGCTCATCCCGGTGCTGGCCCTGTTTTTCGGCAGCACCATCGTCAACGAGGAATTGGACAACAAGACCCTGGTCTACCTGACCGTCGCGCCGGTGCCGCGCCGGGCCGTTATCCTGGGAAAATACCTGGCCGCCTTCCTGCTGGTTCTGCTGATCGTCGGCAGCGGCTTTTTGCTCTCTTTCCTGGCGGCCGTTGCCAGCCGCCTCGGCCAGGCCGCAGCCTGGGAGGAATTGGGGGTTTTCCTGGGCACATCCGTTCTGGCCCTTTTCTGCTACAGCACCCTATTCACCCTGGCCGGCACCTTCATGAAGAAGTCGATCCTCATCGGCCTGTTCTTCGTTTTCGGCTGGGAAAGCGTGGTGCAGTATTTCCCCGGCGTGACCCAGAAATTCACCATCATCCACTGGATCAAGTCGCTGCTGCCGGTCCAGGCCGACCAGGGCGGCTTCCTCATCTTCCAGCTCCAGCCCTCTCCGGCCCTGGAATCGGTGCTGGTGCTTCTCATCGCCGGCCTGATTTTTCTTATCGCCGCCGTCTTCATCTTCGAGCGCCGGGAATATATTCTTTCAGATAACGCCTGATTTTTTTTAGTCAAGTTCAATTAAAATTAATAAAAATCTCAATCGGAGCATTGCTATTGATATACTCGAAACTCATCCCCCCACCCCTTCTCTTGGCAAGAGAAGGGGAGTAGCTGTGCTCCCCTCTCTTTTTGAAAGAGAGGGGCTGGGGGTGAGTTTTTTTCAACGAACCTCAAAAAATCATTGACATTCCTTATATCGCTTGCTATCTTACATGTAAGATGGAGGTGGAGCATGGAAAATATCGATTTTACGCGCTTGTCGTCGAAGGGGCAGATCGTCGTGCCGCGCCGCATCCGCGAAAATCTGCGCCTCATCGATGGCGAGATTTTTCTCATTTTCGGCACCGACGATACGTTGGTCCTGAAACGGGTGCAAAAACCCTCCGCCGCCGAGTTCAGCAAGCTGTTGATCCGCAGCCGCAAGTTGGCCAAAGAAAAAGGCCTTTCGAAGAAAGACCTGGAGCGCGCCATATCGGACGTCCGTAATGCGAATCGTCGTTGACACGAATGTTCTGATTTCCGGAATACATTGGGGCGGGATTCCAGGTAAAATCATTCAAGCCTGGGCCAATGATCGCTTTAAAGTTGCCTGTTCAGCGAAAATCATTCGGGAGTACAGCGATGTGCTGCACCGTGTGAATCTGGGAATGCCTCACGCAGAATCAGACAATATTCTGTCTTTCTTGATCAGTCAGTCCGAGATTGTTCAACCGAGTCATTGGTTCAAAATCGTTCATGAAGATCCGGAAGACGACAAGTTCATCGACTGCGCTTTTCATGCCCAAGCCAATATAATTCTCTCTGGAGATAAGCATCTCCTGCGGCTGGAAAAATTCGGCCCAATCCGCATATTGTCCCCTTCCGAATTCAAACAGAAATATCCGCGCATTTTTAGCTAAGGCTTTATTCTTATTCTACATTAATTCATCAGAAAGACTTTAAGAAAGGGGGAGAGGCAGATAATATTTTTTAGCTTGCCGTCTTCATCTTCCAGCGCCGGGAATACATTCTATCAGACAATGCCTGAGGGCTTTTCCTGCAAATAACCGTCGCAGGAAAAGCACTCATTCATTGCCTCTCCGACAACGCCTGACGAAAGCCGGGCGGATAATTCTGTCGACTGCGGATACATCATTGACACTTCTGAAATTAAACAACTCAGGCCAGCAAGTTGATGATATTTATACCTTTCCTTTTGAAACTTTGCAGATGGCGGTCGGTGCTGTAAATGGTGTGCACGCCGGCCTGCAATAGTGAGGCCAGAATCAAGGCATCGACGGCGGGGATGTCATTGCCGTGAGCCAATCGGGCCGCAGCATCCAGCACTTCGCAATCATTAATCCAAACCACCTGGCAAACGGCCATTATGGCCTCAATCGTCAACTGAACGGCAGCAATGGCCAAACCGCCTTTTAAAGCAAGCCTTTTCAGTTCATATATGGTCAAACTGCATACAACAGCATCCGTTTCGCCGTCGACAATGTTTTTCCATTTTTCAACAGCCTGGTCATTTCCCTTCAACAACTCAACAAAAAAACCGCTATCAAGCCCGGTCATGGTCGTCCTTTCTGCTCTTTTCAAGAAACTTGTGTATGTCCTTGTCTACTTCTGACTTGCCTGCCAGCGCCAACAATTGATAGCCAAGTTTTTTTTTCTTTTTTTCCTGCAAATAATAAAGCAGCGCCTCTGCAGTCAGAGAAGAGACGGATTTCTTTTCATTCTCAGCCACATTCTTGACGGTTTTACCCAGTCTTTCGGAAATACTTACCGACAGTCTCATGGGAGTCTCCTGTTATGCACATAATTGTGTACATAAATATATTATTACAAAAAAGCAATTTTTTCAATCGCATTGCAAAAATAAATAAAAATCAGGGCATGCGCTAGACGGCCGAATTGATGTTCATGCCCGCGGCCGAAAATTTGCCAGGGAAAGAAGTTTTACCGCCAAGGATCTCGATAAGGCGATCGTGGACGCCCGTAATGCTGATCGTCATTGACACTTCAGCGAATCCGGATAAGCGGCCAGTACACCCAGATAGAAATCGGGCATGTCCTTCTGGAAACCGTTTTGCTTGTAAATGGCGAATGTCTTGCGCATCAGCGCTTCGTTGAATGCCGGCGTATAGGCGGTGAATGATCTGCCGATATTGCCGCTGCCCGCATCCAAGTCAAGCACTTTGGCCCCCAAAGCGCAATCAAAGGACAAGTCCTTGAAGCTGATCGTACGCAATCCGGGATTCTTCAGCGTGCGGATGTGGATCTCCAGGTTGCGCGGATCGTAGACGAAACGCCATTGGGTGGGGCTCTCGGCAACATCGCAATGGACCTCGTCCAGGATGGCCCAGGCGCGCTCGAGCAGTTTTTTCTCCCTGCCGGGCAGACGGACGGCGACGGCCAGGGCCATGAAACGGTCGGGGTCGTTGATGGTCGTACCCAGCGGCTTGGCGCCGCCGAAGTCCTGGAAACCCAGTCGCGCCGCCAGGCACTCGGCATAGGTCAGGTTGGTGAGCGCCGGCACGGGCAGGTCCTTGCCGCGGTAGATTTGGGCTTTGCCGTCGATGAACTCGACGATCGCCTCGTCGCCGAGGCGGTCCAGCAGGTGGAAATGGAGCTTGCTGCCCATGGGCATGATGCGCACCCGCTCGACAACGGCGACGGCGTCAACGACGGTCGCGCCGGAGTCGAGCAGGTATTGCATCCACTGCAGTTCCATCACTCCCGGCCGTCCGTCGCGCCCGGGATAGGCGGCGGTGAAGTGCCACATCATCTCGACCACCAGCCCGGCCTCGTTCATGCCGCCCATGGGAAACTCGCGCCCCACCTGGTTGAAGGTGACGCTGCCGTACTGCGCCGTCCAGGCGGCGGCATTCTCGCCGGGAAAGACCAGCGCCATCTTGGCCAGGCCGCGCGGGTTGAGCATGATGGCGCCGTTGCCGGTAAAGAAGTCGAAGTTGCGGCCGAGCAGGAGCCTGTCTCCTTTCTGCAGAACGAAAGTCGAACAGGGAAAAACCTCTCCGGGCGCCGCGGCCATGGCCAGCAGCAGCACGATCCAGATCATTAACCACATACTCTTTTTCATCTTGTCCTCCTTGATGACGGACGGTTCGCCGTCCGCGCTTCCACCTTAAAGGCGAAAAGCGCGCGTGTAAAGGGGTCTTGTGACGGATGGCAAGACATTGTGACGGATGGCAAAAAGATCGGTAAAAAAGGCGCGGTTACCGGCTCCGCATCACTTGGCGGAACTCGCTGACGTAGTGCCGCGCCACCGGCAGCGTGGCGGCGTAATCCCTAAGCGTCAGCTTGAGCCCCTGGGCGTTGCCGGCCACCTTCACGATCTGGGCAATGTTGACGATGCAGGTCCGGTGGCAGCGGAACAGCTGCGGGAAGAAGGGGCGCAGCTGGCGCTCGACGCGGGTCAGGCTGCTGCGCAACAGCACCCGGCCGGGTTTTTCGCCCTTGTGAAAGACCTGAACATAGTTTTCCTCGGCCTGGATGAACAGCAGGTCGGCCAGGGCGACGCGGAACGAGTCCTTGTTGTTCTCGGCCACGATCTCCACCGGCAACGGCGCCGCTGTTTTCCCCGGCAACGGCAACAGCGCGGCCGGATGTTCCAGGCGGCAGTTGGCTTCAACGACAACGCGGGTGTTGCGCCGCAACAGCAGGGCGTAGTTGATCAAATTAATGACCGTGATCGGGAGAATGGCGATAATGAACGTATCGAAAACGATCGTCCGCAGCCGCACCCATTGGGCCGACAGCCCGAAATGAGCGCATACAGCTCCGGAGAGCAGGGTGCATCCCAAGCCGATGGCCAGCGTCACCCAGCCCATGAAGAGGATCTGCCGACCGAGGCTCCAGTTTTCCTCCTTGAAAAAGCGCGGCCACAGACGCGGCAGCAGCTGGTTGTTCAGGATGATGGCCGCGCCGGTGATCAGCCCATAGCCGATGTAGAGCGTCCAGCGCGGCGCCCGGGGGAGCAGGAAGAATCCAAAGGGCTCGAAAACGGCGAAGAACAGGGTGACGAAAAGTCCGCTGCCGAGGCTGTAAAAAACGGTGGCCAACGGCGACGAATCGGCCGGGTAGGGGCTTTTAAAAATTGCCAGGATCTTGGAAGCCATCGGCCGTCCTGCCGCTGACAAACGCGCCCCTCAAGGCAAACGGTAGACGACCGAGTTGATATTCATGCCGGCGCCGACCGAGGTCAGGACGATATTGTCCCCCGGCACGAGGGCGTGATCCTCCAACTTGCCTTTCAGCAGCAGGTCCAAAAGCGTGGGCACAGTGGCTACCGAGCTGTTGCCCAGCCAGGAGATGGTCATGGGCATGACCTCGGGCTTGTACTCGCCGCCGCAAATTTTGAACAGGCGCTTGAGGATCGCCTCGTCCATCTTTTCGTTGGCCTGGTGGATCAGCACCTTGCGGATGTCGGCGATCCCCAGCCCCGCCCTCTCCAGGCTCTCCTTGGCGACCAATGGCACGGTCTTCAGCGCATACTCATAGAGCTTGTGGCCGTCCATTTTCAGGTACAGTTCGTCGCCCTGATGCTGCGGGTCGAATGACTTGCCCATCCACAGCATGTAGGCGTGCTCGATGGTATCGCTGCGGGACGCTTGGGCCAGGATGCCCCGCGGCTTGGCGCTGGCAGCCGCCGCCAGAATCACCGCGCCGGCGCCGGCGGCATAGATCATGCTGTCGCGGTGACTTGATGTAGTAGTCGGCCTGGATGACGCCCTGCACCCAGCCCGGGCAGCCGAAGGGCAGGTCGTAGCAGACCGTGCGCGGGTTGGCGATTTTCAGCTTGTGCTTGACCCGCGCGGCCAGCGAGGGGACGAAATCGGAGCGGACGTTGCCGTGGCGGACATCGCCGAAATTATGGGCCACGATGATATAATCCAGCGATTCCCTGTCGATACGGGAAGACTCCAGGGCATCGCCGGCGGCCAGGAAGGCGAGGTCCGAGGCCAGCTGGTTGTCGGCGGCGTAGCGCCGTTCGCGGATCCCGGTGATCTCGGCGAGCTTGTCGATCGTTTCCTGGTTGCTCTTCTTCAGTTTTTCGCCGTTGGCGTCAAAAAGCACGCTGTCCAGAAAATCGCTGTTCAACACGCGCCGGGAAGGAACATAGGAGCCGGTCCCGGCAACCACGGAATAGATTTTCTTTTCCATTTTCACCATTCGGGGTTTGAATTTGAAAACGATTTTTTTCAAGTTGTTATTTTGACGGATTTCGACTTGCAAGTCAACCATGGACAGGAAAATGCCCGTAGGGGCGACCCGGCATTTCAAACTTTTCACCAACCCAGTGAAAAAGTTTGTGTGCCCCCGCAGGGGGCGGGTCGCCCGAATCAAACCAGCATAGATTAGTCGATCTCCCTTTCGATCTCTTTTTCCAATAACTCGTATTTAAACAAAAAAAAATATTTTTTGCCAAATATATTGACATCCGATATATCGTATGCCATTATATCGTTTGTCGGTATAGCGATTATCGCTGTAACGACATTCGGAATAAGGAGTCTGTCATGAAAGAAGACAAAGAGACGGCCCAGCGGGGCCACCTGCCGCTGAGCGAAGCCACCTACTGCATCCTGCTGGCCCTGGCCGAACCCCTGCACGGCTACGGCATCATGCAAAAAGTGGAAGCCGGCAGCGCCGGCGCCGTGCGCATCGGGCCCGGCACCCTTTACGGCGCACTGACCACCCTGGGAAAAGAGAAGCTCATCACCCGCTTCGACGAGGTGGACAGGCGCAAGCGCTACGCCCTGACCGAAAAGGGGCGCCGCGTGCTCGCCGCCGAGCTGGCCCGGCTGCGCCTGCTGACCCATCTGGGCGATACGGTCCTGGGCTCCCGCTCCTCTGGGACAAAAGCAAAATGAGCGGCGAAAAAACATTTTAATAGGAGACAGCAATGGAAAAGAAAAAAATGACCAAATTCAAATGGTTCTGGGCCTGGGACGACGACAAAGAGGAAAAATGGCTGGAAGACATGTCGCAAAACGGCTGGCACCTGGAAAACCCGGGGCTGCCCTGCGTCTATCATTTCATCAAGGGCGAGCCGCGCGACTATTCCTACCGCCTCGATTTCCGCACCGGCAGCTTTAAAAGCCTGCAGGAATACCTGCAGATCTGCCGCGACGCCGGCTGGGAAATGCTCGGCCGCATGAGCTCTTGGTACTACTTCCGCAAGGAATGCCGCGGCGGACAAAAGCCGGAGTTCTTCAGCGACAAGGATTCGAAGGTCCAGAAATACAGGCGGCTGACCCTTTTCATGGTGATCTTTATCCCTATTTTGACGAACGGTGTGCACATGATTTTCACTCGCCCGAATTCCCGCTTCTTCAACATCATCGGCATCGTTTACATCCTGTTGCTGTCGTTCTGGACCTATGTCATCATCCGCTTGCTGCTGCGCATCAAGAAACTAAAAAAAAGTTGAACTTAATTCCGCGCTTGGTTACAATGGTTTTTTTAAGGAGAAATCATGTTTGACAAAAAAGTCTACCAAACGAGGCGCGACAAACTGTGCCGCAGGATGAAATCGGGGCTGCTGCTTTTCCTGGGCAACAACGAGAGCCCGATGAATTACCCGGGCAACTGCTACCATTACCGCCAGGACAGCACTTTTTTATATTTTTTCGGCCTGAGCTATCCCGGGCTGGCCGCGGTCATCGACATCGACGAGGGGCGGCAGACGGTCTTCGGCAACGATCTCGATCTCGACGACATCATCTGGATGGGCCCGCAACCGTCGCTGAAAAGCCGCTGCGCCAAGGTCGGCCTCAGCGAAACCCGGCCGCTGGCCAAGCTCGAGGAAACCATAAAAGTTGCCCAGCAGAACGGACGCCAGGTCCGTTTCCTCCCGCCCTACCGGCCGGAGAACGCCCTGCAATTGGAAAAACTGCTGGGCATCCAGAACAGCGCCATCAAAAATTTCGCGTCTCCCGATTTTGTCAAGGCGGTGATCGCCCTGCGCTCGCTCAAGGGACGCGAGGAGATCGTTGAGATCGAAAAGGCCTTGTCCACCACGGCGGCCATGTACCGGGAAGCCATGGTCATGACCCGCCCCGGCCTCTATGAAAGGGACATCGCCGGCAAAATCGAAGGCATCGCCCTGGCCGGCGGCGGCCAGCTGGCCTTCCCGGCCATCGTCTCCGTTCACGGCGAAACATTGCACAACCACTACCATGGCAACCGGTTGCAAAAAGGCGACCTGCTGCTCATCGATTCAGGCTGCGAATCGGAATCGGGCTACGCCAGCGACATCACCCGCACCATCCCGGTGGGCGGGAAATTCAGCCCGCTGCAGAAGGCGATCTATGAAACGGTGTTGGACATGCAGCTTTCGGCCATCGCCATGATCAAGCCAGGGGCCAGCTACCGCGCCATCCACCTCAAGACCTGCGAAATCCTGGTCCGGCATCTGAAAGAACTCGGCCTGATGAAAGGCGATGCCGGGGCGGCCGTGGCGACCGGCGCCCACGCCCTGTTCCTGCCGCACGGGCTGGGACACATGATGGGGCTGGACGTCCACGACATGGAGGACCTGGGCGAAAACGACGTGGGCTACGATGAAAAAACGAAGCGCAGCGAGCAGTTCGGGCTGGCCTATTTGCGCTTGGCCAAGAAACTCGCCCCCGGGTACGTCCTCACCGTCGAACCGGGGATATACTTCATCCCGGCCCTGATCGACCAGTGGCGAGCCGAAAAAAAGGCGGCCGCCTTCATCAATTATGCCGCCGTGGAAAAATTGCGCACGTTCGGCGGCATCCGCATCGAGGACAATGTCCTGGTCCTCCCCCGCGGGAGACAGGTCCTGGGGCCGGAGATTGCCAAGACGGTCAGCGACCTGGAAAAAGTCGTTCCACGCACCTAGCGCCAGGGATTCTAAGGCAAGCGAAAAACGGGTCGGCAAAAAAATATTGACTTTTTCCCCGATGTCGGATATCATTAAATTTTAACTTAAACCATCTAAAGA
>JAPKZL010000280.1 GCA_026393795.1 Candidatus Aminicenantes bacterium
CATGGCCACGGCCCGCAGCGCCTGAGCCGCGTTGTGGGTCCGCCTCAGGAAGCGCAGGTCTCGTTCCTGGAACGACTGGACGCCGATGCTCATGCGGTTGATCCCACAGGAATGGAGCCGCTTCAGCAACGGCAGGGAGAGGTCCTCGGGGTTGGCTTCCAGCGTGATCTCGGGTCGATCGGAAATGCCGAAATGCTTCGCCGCGGCCTCGAGAAGAGTGGCGACCTGGCCCGGGGTCAGCAGCGAGGGCGAGCCGCCGCCAAAATAGACTGTGTCCAATGACAGGTCCGGGTCACGCCGCAGGCGCATCTCCCGGCCAAGGTGCCGCAGCCAGGAATCGGCCTTCTCCGTTTGGAGCTTCCTCTTGAAAAAATGGCAATAGAAGCAGGCGCGGCGGCAAAAGGGGAAATGGATGTACAGCCCGGTCTTTTTCAAATCAGGGTCAGGCGCTTCAGCTCGATCCAGCCGGCGACCTGAGAGGAGGCGGAAACCTGGACCCAGTCCCGGCTGCGGTCGAGAATTTTCACTTCCAGCCCGGGATTGATCTTGAACAGTTCGGTGTTGCCCTCGCCCGGGCCGCTGCGCAAGACGGAGTCCGCCTCGCTGACTACGGCGATCGATGTCTGCTGCTGGCCGGCAGCCCGGTCATAAAGATAAACGCCGAGGGCCAGGCTGGCCAGCAAAGAAAAGGCCAACCCGTAGACGATCTTTTTCCGTTTGCCGTTCTTCAACAGCAGGAAAAGGAAAACGTTCAACGTCAGAATGGCGGCCAGCAGAAGCAGGCTCAACAAATTCACGTCCAACCGGGCCTGCACGACCTGGATGACCCGTGAAATGAAGTCAATCGTCGGCGCCGCCAGGGTGATATCCTTGAAGCTCTTGTTGACGATGGCAATGTTGCGGGCGATGGAGCCGTCCAGGGGGCGGAATTTCCGGGCGCGGAGGTAGTGAATCTTGGCGGCCAGCGGCTGGCCGAGCTTGAAATAGCAGTTGCCGATATTGTACAGAACATGCCAGTTGGTCAGCTGGCGGCTGATGCGCAGGTAGATGCCCAGCGCTTCCCCGTAGCGGCCGGCGGCGTAGCGGGCGTTGGCGGTCGAAAAATCATCTTCGACAACGGCGCGGCCGGCAACGGCCAGGAGCAGCAGCAGGACGGAGAACGGGATGATTTTATTTTTCTTCATTTTAGTTTATGGTCGATTTCCCGCAGCAATTTCCGCAGCGCCAGCAGGTCGCTTTTCAACTCGGACTGACTTTTCTTGAGCGGGGAAAATTTCGCCAGCTCCGCCTGGCCCTTGACGAACAGGAAGCGGTCGATGCTGGCGGCCGGGACCTGGCGCCGGCCCAGCAGCTCGCCGATCTTCTGGTTGCTGATCTCGGCCAAGCCCAGGCCGCTCTTTTCCACGCAATAGTATTCCAAAATGGCGGCAATGTCTTCGTAGTGCTGCACCTTGGCCAGCCGGCGCAGGGTCAGGCCGAGGATGCGCCGGTTTTTCAGCAGCGGGCTGTCAACGATGGCGCGCCGCCAGACGGTGATTTTCAGCAGGAACAGCAGGTTCACGGCGAAAAGCAGGATGATGATCCCCTTGTACCAGCCTTGGCGGTAGAGATAGCGCGCCTGGTCAACGATCGGGCCGCTTT
The DNA here is from genome assembly GCA_026393795.1 of Candidatus Aminicenantes bacterium. Classification (NCBI taxonomy): domain Bacteria; phylum Candidatus Aminicenantota; species Candidatus Aminicenantota bacterium. The sequence goes on from JAPKZL010000280.1 coordinate 1,642, forward strand.
TGATGAAATCGATGTCCTCGCCTTTCTGGACGATGGCGCTCTGCGGCAAGGTCATTGATTTTTCCGTTTTCAACTTTTCGCCGCTGACCTCGATGACGAGCGGCTGGCTGCGCAGGCTGACCAGGCTGCGGCTCTCCGGGTTGAAATACCTGAATTCCAGCGAGGGGAACGTGACGGCGGCGGCCTTGTTGAACGCCACCGGGATCTCGACGCGGACCGTCCCCTTCAAGGCGAGGGGACCATAGCCGTTCTCCTGGGAAATCTTGGCCGGATAAACCTGGAGGTATTCGTCGCTCGGCAGCGCCGGCGGGATGATGGTCTTGCAGTTGCCGCTGCCGCTGATCTCCAGCCGCAGCGTGACGATGTCGTTGATGTCGGCCTGCCTTTGCGAGCAGCTTGCCGAAAAACTGAATTGGCCGACTGGCAGCCCGGTGGCCGTTGCCGGCAGTTCGCTGACCGTGATCTTCAGCGGTTGGGTGGAGCGCAGCACCGGCCGCGCGGTGACGAACATGGAGGCGGAATCGGCCAATTGCATTTCGAACTGCAGGGCCGGGATGGTCAGTGTGCCGCTCTCGCCGGCGAACAGGGCCGCTTTGCGGATCTCGTAAACCTGATAGATGACGCCGTCTACGTTCTCGCTGCCGGCGGAAATGGATTGGGGCACCGGATACCACTCCTGCCAGAAGCCGGCAAACGATGGGCTGGAAACCATGTTCACGGCTTCGATGCGGTTGCGCGTGTACAGAAGCACCCGGAACAACAGCTGCTCGCCCTTGGTGCAGTTCGTTTTCGAGATCACGGCCCGCAGGCGGACGTCGACCGGCTGTTCCTGCCGGTCCTGGTGAAACGGCGATGCGAAAAAATCCTCGTCCAGGGGCGACGGCTGGTTGGCCTGGGCCGGAGAGCGCGGATTGAGGCTGCCTTTGACCACTTCCACCGTCAGCGCCTGGGTCTGGTAGGTGCGCCCTTCATGGCTGTATTGGACCGGCGGCAGGGTCAGTTTCCCGGTGCGCACCGGCATCAGGTAATAGGTGAACGTGGTCGAGGAGGTGCTGGCGCCGTTGCTGAATTGGAACTCCGTGCTGCGCGACGTCTGCAGGGTCTTGAAATCGTCCCAATGGCTGAGGTCGGGCTGGAGCGGATTGCTGATGTTCCTGAAAGTCAGGGTGTAGATCAGGGTGTCGTCGAGGCCGATCCTCTCGGCGTTGATGGAAGCTTTGACCTCGGCTTCAAGCGCGGGCAATGCCAGGGGAAGCGCCAGCAGCAGCAGCCAGGGGGCGATGAATGTCACTCTACCAGTCTTTTTCATTTTTAGTGGCGCCGTGCTTGCGCTTTTTCTTTTCCAGCTGTTGCTTTTCGTTCTGGTTGAGGAATTGCATCATGGCGTTGTATTTTTGCTTTGCCTGCTGCTGTTCCTGCTCCTGCGGCTGGGGGTTTTTTTGATCCTGGGGTTGTTGCTGCGGCTGCTGCTGGTTCTGCTGCTGTTTTTGCTTTTGTTCCTCGATTTTCTTCAGCGTCAGCTCGAAATTTTTCTTGCAGTCGACATCGTCGGGATTCTGGCGGAGGCTGCGCTTGTAGTTTTCCAAAGCCTGGGGGAATTGCCCCAGGCGGTAGTAGCTGTTGCCGAGGTTGTAGTAAAAATCGGCTTTGCCCAGGCGCAGGCGGCCGGGGTCCAGGCGCGAAAATTCGTCGACCGCCTCCTTGTATTTTTTCAGCTCGTACAAGGCCGAGGCGGTGTTGTTCTTGAGCTCGGGCGAGTCGGGCTTCACCCCCTTGGCGGAAAGGAAATCCTGGAGCGCTTCCGAGTACCTGCCTTGCTCGTAGGCCTGGATCCCTTTCTGGTTCTTGCGGGCGGCGGGCTCGAACCAATGCCAGTCCCACCAGTGGACGGTCGTATCCGCCCAGCCCCACAAAGTCCCCGATGAGAGGAAGATCAGAGCCGGGACCAGCAGGATCAGGAACGCTTTTTTCGCCATGTTATTTTCCTGTCGCTGAGGAGCATTTCAGCGACCAGCAGCAGGACCGCCAGCAGCAGGGGATATTGGAAGCGGTCGATTTTTTTGCTCTTCACTTTCTGGTTCAAGAGCGTTCGTTCGTACGTTTTCAGGATGCGGATAAAGGATTCGATGCCGGAGGCGGCGCTTAAGCGGTAATATTGCCCCTGGCCGGCCGAGGCGATGCGGATCAGTGTGCCTTCGTCGAGCTGCGATCTGACGATGTTGCCCCGGGCGTCCTTTTTCCAGTCGACGGTCTTGCCGTCGGCATCCAGGATGGGGATCGGCGCGCCGGCGGGGATGCCGACGCCCACGGTAAAAATCGTGATCTTTTCCTTCTGGAGCTGCTGGAGCGAATCGGGCCAATGGTTCTCCAGGTCTTCGCCGTCGGTGATCAGCACCAGCAATTTCTGGTTGTTGGGGGTTTTCTTGAACATGCGCAGGGCCAGGTCGAACCCTTGCGCGAAATCGGTTCCCTGCTCCTCGGCCGGGCTGACCCGCGAAGCCATGGCCATGAGCTTGAACGCCTCGTAATCCATGGTCAACGGGCATTGGACATAGGCCACGGCGGCGAAATTGATCTGGCTGACCAGGTCGGTTTTCAGGGCGTCGACGATGGTCACGATCAGGTTCTTGGCCACCTCCAGGCGGCTGGGCTGGAGGTCCCCGGCGTTCATCGAATTGGAGGTGTCGAGGAGGAAAACGATCTCCAGGCCGCGATTCCAGATGACCAGCAGTGTGAAGGGGATAAGGAGCAGCAGCAGTAGCAGCAGGTTGGGGTTGGCGAAGGTCATGGGAGTATATGCGGTATTCTCATAACTATTGATTCAGCCATTTTCGTCAGAATTATAGCAGAAAAAGACGGGGGAAAAAAGATGGCGGGGGGTTCAAAATGAATGTGGGGGTTCAATAATGAACGTGTAGGGGTTCAATATGATATCTTGGGAGACTGTATTGAACCCCTACATTTGATATTCCAAATCTCGCATTGAGCCCCTACATGACCACCCCAAACAATTCGATCTGATGTTATCTCGTTTTGAACCCCAACATCCCATCCAAATTCGTTTTGTATTGAATTTATTTAATACAGGGATTTTCATCATCGGTATCCCAATTGGCCGGATTATTTCTGATGTATTGTTGAATTCTTTTTAATTCGCCGTTATCGCGGATCACGCGATCATGGAAATTCCTTTGCCAGATGAATTGATCGAAACCGTTTTCTTTGCAGCGTTTGGTAACCGCTGTTTTATATGTGCGGATAATCGAACCGATCGATTTCGGGACAATATGTTGAAATGAATGGAACCGGGGTTCAACAGGATGTAGGGGTTCAATATGATTTTGTTTGATCTCGTATTGAACCCCTACATTGGCGATATCTTCTATGATCAAAATCCCGTGGATATGGTTGGGCATGATGCAGTATTCATCCAGTCTGATATTTGGGAAATGGCGGGGAATGTTTTTCCAATATCTTTCGGCAATCCTCCCGACCGGAGAGAGGAGCATGCTTTTGTTTTCTATGGTTCCAAAAATCAATTCTCTATTTTGGGTGCAGATGGTCAGGAAATATTTCCCAGACGCAGAATAGTCACGCCCACGCATACGGATGGATCGGCGGCGCTGGACCTCGGGATCGAATTTCATCGTGCCAATTTATCATGTACGGTGAAAATTTGCGAATATTCTCCAGAATGATGAAAATTCGAATAAACGTTGGGTTTCAATATGAACGTTGGGGTTCAATATGATCTCAGGGGTTCAATATGATCGTAGGGGTTCAATATGATCTCAGGGAGCTCGTATTGAACCCCTACCTGAACCCCTACATGAACCCCTCCATTTGATACCTGGTAATTTTGTATTGAATCTTACATCGTTTACAAGGTGCTTTGAAACCGCTACAATGGGGCCATGAAGAAAAATCCTATGCGCGTTCTTTTGGTCGGCTTCGGCAACGTGGCCCGGAAGATGGCGGCCATGCTGACCGGGGAACGGGAAAAATATCCTGGCCTGGCCGGCTTGGACATGGAGATGATCGCCATTTTCACCGGGCGGCACGGGGGCCTGGTCGATCCAGCCGGCATCGGCCTGGCAGCGGCGCTTGAGCAATTTGAAAAGAATGGCGCTTTTCCCGAGGCGCCCATGCCGGTGCTCAAGGCGGTGCAGACGCTCGATTACGACGTGCTGGTGGAGCTGTCTACCCTGGACATCGAAAAACGGGGCGACCCGGCCGTCTCCCATGTTCGCGCCGCGCTTGAGCGCGGGAAGCACGCGGTCACGGCCAACAAGGGGCCTGCCGCCTTCGCCTTCCGCGAGCTGGACGAGCTGGCGCACAGGAAGGGAGTTCGCTTTCTCTTCGAGAGCGCGGTGATGGACGGCACGCCGATCTTCTGCCTGGGGCGCGCCCTGCCCGCCTGCCGGGTCACCGGCTTCTCCGGCATCTTCAACACCACCAGCAATTTCGTCCTCTCGCGCCTGGAGGCGGGCGAATCCATGGCCGCTGCTGTCCGCACCGCCCAGAGCCTCGGCTTCGCCGAAGCCGACCCGCGCCTGGATATCGACGGCTGGGATTCCGCGGCCAAGACCGCCATCCTGGCGAACTTTTTCCTGGCTGCCGACACAGACCCGCAAAAAATCGCGCCGCGCGGGATCGGAGACATAAAGCCGGAGGATATTGCCCGGGCCGCGGCCGCGGGCAAGCGGCTGAAGCTGGTCTGCCGGGCTTGGCGGGAGGGTGGGTCGGTGCGGGCCGAGGTGAGGCCGCAGGAAGTGCCGGCCGGCAGCTATTTTTCCATGGTCAACGGCCGGGCCGCCGCCCTGCGCCTCGAAACCGATATGCTGGGGCCGTTCTGGTTCTTGGAGGAAAACCCCGACCTGAAGGATACCGCCTCTGGGGTTCTCCAGGACCTGGTGACCGTAGTGGCGAGCCGATAGGAGGAACGAATGGCTATAGATTGGAGAAAAATAGCGGGATTGCTGATTTCGGTTGTGCTGGTTTGTTCGCTGGCGCCGGCGCAGGCTGGCGCGGGAGGGGACTCGGTTTGGAAACAGGAGCTCCTGCGGGAACGGGAGCAGAAGGATATCGAATTCAAGACCTCGGCGACGTCACCCATGGCCGGAAGCGTGCGCCTGACCATCACCACCCGTGAAAAAACGTACATCGCGCTCAGCGCCGGCGTTGTCTCCCTCCAGCCTCAGGCTGGGGCCGGAACGATTTTCGCCGTATCGGCGCGGGAGGGGAAATGGTATTGGCACGACGCCGTCGGCACCGTTTCCTGCAGCCAGGGCGAGCGCTCCGTCGTTTCCGACGTTGACGCGCTGACGGCCGGGAGCCTGTTCAAGGTCGACCGCTTCACCCTGGCCGTTTATCCGGGGCCCGACACCCTGGCCCTGATCGTTTTCGATCCGCAGCGCCCGCAGCTGCTCGCTTTCAAACACCTGCTCTATTTTCCCCCCGCTCCGGCCTATGCCGTGAAGGCGCGGCTGGAAAAGTTTCCCGAGCAGCGGGAGATCAAGATCATCACCACCCGCAAGCTGGAGAAGACCTTCTACCGCTACGGCCGGGTCCATTTCCAGCTGCAGGGCCGGGATCTGGAACTGACCGCCTTGAAGTCAAGTTTGGAGGGACCCGATTCCGACACCCTTTTCATTCCTTTCAAGGACGACACCAACGGCAAGGAATCGTATGAGGTCGGGCGCTTCATCGATGCGCCGGATCCGGCCGGCGAGGAATTCATCCTGGATTTCAACCGCTGCTATAACCCGCTGTGCAACTATTCCCCTGCCTACAACTGCCCGCTGCCGCCCCTGGAAAATATTTTAGATGTCGTTATCCCGGCAGGAGAAAAAACCTATCCCCATTGAAATTTTCCATTAGGGAGTGACCATGAAATCACGAACGTTGTTTTGCATTTGGATCATGCTGCTCGCGGCGCTGCCCGCCATTGCGCAGGCAAACTTAGTGAAGATCAACCAGTGGCTGGTTTTGGGCCCGGCTGAAATCCTGGCCGACGGCGCGGCCCTCCCGGCGGGCGAGGACGCGGCGCTGGAATACGACTTCCTGGCGCCGCTCCGGCTTTGCCCGCAAGCGGTGGAGGACGTGCGCTGGGGCAGCCAGCGGCAGTTAAGCTGGCAGCCGGCGCCGGCGCGCTTCAGCGGCTCCGCCTCCAGGCAGGCGGTCTATTTGGCCGTCTACCTGGAAAGCCAGCGCTGGCTGCAGGCGGAGCTGGCGTTGGAAGCGCCGTTCGCGCTCAAGGTATATTTTGACGGTGCGCCGGTCAAGGAAGCGGGGAAAAACAGTTACCTGCTGAGCCTGGCCAACGGCAAGCACCTGCTGCTGATCAAAGGGTTAATGCCTGCCGGCGCCAACAAGAGCTATCAACTGCAGGCCAGCCTGGCGAACAACCCGGCTTTCGCCGCCGCTCCGGTCGATGTTTCCCTGGTTCCCGACCGGCGCACAAGCATGGAAGACGTCCTGAACCTGGTGAACATCAACGAGGTTTTCCTGGCCCCGGACGGGAGACGGGTGGCGGTGGCATTGAGCCAGCGTCCATTCGGCGAAAGCGAAAGCAACAGCTGGCTCGAGATCTTGGAGACAGAGAACGGCAACCGGGTTTTCAGCTCGCAGGGTTTCGGTGCCGTCGACAATTTCCAATGGCTGAAGGATTCGCGCAGTTTTTCCTTCAGCCGCGAGCGGAAAGAGGCGACCTACCTCTGCGTCTACGATCTTGGCAGCCACGCCTGCCGGACCATCCTGGCCGGCATAAAAAATTTCGCAGTCTGCTGGTGGGCCGACGATAATACGTTCCTGGTGTACGCCACCCGGGAAGAAGCCGACAAGGAGAAGACCTTCCACCGCGTCAAGAACCTCGACGACCGCTGGCGCTCCCCGGAACGGCGCCAGGCGCTGACCCTGTTTTTCCCCGAGTCGGGCGTGCGTCAGCCCCTGGCCGGCTTTGCGGACAACTTCAGCCAGGTGCGCATCAGCCCCGACGGGCGCCTGCTGCTGCTGGCTGCCAAAAGCGAGGACGACCGGGTACGCCCCTATCATAAAAACACGCTGGTGCTGGTCACCCTGGCCGACGGCCGGCGGGAAAAGATCCTAGACGACCCCTGGATCGAAGATTTCTGCTGGTCGCCCGATAACAAAAAGTTGCTCCTGCTGGGGGGTCCATCCGCTTTTACCGGCCTGGGCAGTACCCTGCCCAATGGGACGATCCCCAACGATTACGATTGGCAGGCCTATGTCTTCGATCTGAAGACCCGCAAAGCCGAGGCGCTGAGCCGCAGGTTCGCTCCGGCCATCAGCTCGGCCGTCTGGCATGCCGGCGGCAGCATTTACCTGCAGGTGACCGACAACGATTATGCCCGCCTGTACCGTTGCGCCCCGGCCGAAAAGAAATTCGCGCGTTTAGAGACCGCGGTAGATGCCGTGGAAAAAGTCAGCTTTGCAAAAATCCGCAAAGCCGTCTATTCGGGTTCCTGCCTCGGCGCTCCGCAGAAGTTGTTCGTATCTGGCCTGGACGGGGAAAAGCCGCGCCTGCTGAAGGACTACAATCAAGCCCAATTCGACCGCGTGCGCTTCGGCCGCAGCGAGAACTGGACCTTCAAGACCAATGAGGGCAAGACGATCGGGGGCTATATCCTCTACCCGCCCGGGTTCGATCCGGAGCGCCTCTATCCCTGCATCGTCAATTACTACGGTGGGGTCACCCCGACCGGCCGCAATTTCGGCGGCCGCTATCCCAAGGACTGGTACGCCGCCAACGGCTACATCGTCTGCGTCCTACAACCCAGCGGCGCCATCGGTTACGGCCAGGAATTTTCCAGCCTGCACGTCAACGACTGGGGCGAGATCACCTCGGCCGAGATCATCCGCGGCGTCGAAGAGCTGCTGCGTACCCATCCCTACATCGACAACCGCCGCGTGGGCGCCATCGGCGCTTCTTACGGGGGTTTCTTAACAGAGGTGCTGGCCAGCAAGACCGAGTTGTTCGCCGCCATGATCTCCCATGCCGGCATTAGCGCCATCTCCTCTTACTGGGGGGTGGGCGACTGGGGATACGATTACAACGCTATTGCCGCGGCCAACAGTTTCCCCTGGAACCGCAAGGATATCTACGTCGGCCACAGCCCGCTGTTCATGGCCGAGCGGATCAAGAAGCCCCTGCTCCTGCTGCACGGCGAAGAGGACAACAACGTGCCTCCCGGCGAAAGCTACCAGATGTTCGCCGCCCTGAAGCTGCAGGGCAAGGAGGTGGCGCTGGTCACCTTCCCCGGCCAGCAGCATTTCATCCTGGACCCGGCGCAGCGGCTGCGCTGGCTGCAGACCATCATGGCCTGGTTCGACCGCTGGCTGAAGGGGCAGGGCGAATGGTGGAAGGATCTGTACCCAGAGTGAGATTAATACTCGGTTTACGGTTCACGGTATACGGTCGACGGTAGGACATTTTCAAGAAATTATTCCAGAAATTACTTACCGTAAACCGTATACCGTCTACCGTATACCAAGATCTTCAAAGGCCCATGTCCGCCAGCGCCTGATCGTAGGTTTCGGCCTGGATCCAGTGCCGCTGCAGCATGCGGCCGGCGATGATTTTGCGCTTGCGGTTCATGCGCCTGTTGTCGTTGCCGGTCGTCGAGAAACGGTGTGGATTGGGCAGGACCGAGGCCAGGCGAATGGCCTGGGAAAGTGAGAGGGCCGCGGCCGGGCACTGGAAATAGATCCGGGCGGCGGCTTCGGCGCCGTAGATGCCGTCCCCCCATTCGATCAGGTTCAGGTAGAGTTCCAGGATGCGTTTCTTGCTCAGCTCATTTTCCAGCCTGATGGCGATGGCCGCCTCGCGCAGCTTGCGCCAAAGGCTCTGCCCGGGATTCAAGAAAAGGTTCTTGGCCAACTGCTGGGTGATGGTCGAGCCGCCTCGGCGCACCCGCTTCTTTTCGATGTTGGTTTCCAGCGCCTTGCGCATGGACGCCCAGTCGAATCCATCGTGCTCGAAAAATTTGTCGTCTTCGGCGATCAGCACCGCCTGAATGAGATAGGGGGAGATGCGGGAAAGGGGGACGCGCCTCCATAGCCGCCGCGCCTTGACCCCGTTTTGCCTGGCCTGTTCGGAACGGAATCTCATCATCGCCGTTTCATGAGGATTTTCTTTTTTCAGCCAGGCGACATCGGGCAAGGTCAGCCAGAACAGCAACCCCCCAATCAGGGCGAATGCCAGGAGCGCGGCGCCGATGAGCAGCCAGTGGCGCTTGCCCCTTGCCGGAATCTCGTTGGTCTCCATGCGTGCAGGGTAATGCAATCGCTGCTTGCTGTCAAGAAGTAAAAACTCATCCCCCAGCCCCCCATTGCGGGGTGGCATCGCCAGATACCTCACAAACCCGTTAGGCAACATGGAAAAAAACACCCTGTTCATTACCGGCGGCGCCGGTTTTATCGGCAGCAATTTCATCCACCACCTGTTCGTCGACCCCGGGTTTTCGGGAAGGGTCGTCAATTACGACAAGCTGACCTATGCCGGCAATGAAGACAACCTGACCGCGATCAAGGAAAAATGGCAGGGAAAGAGATACTTTTTCATCAAGGGCGATATCAACGACCGGCCGCTGCTAAAGGATGCCTTGGACCGCTTCCAACCGCAGGCTGTCATCAATTTCGCCGCCGAAAGCCACGTCGACCGGTCGATCGACGCGCCGATGGTTTTTATCGATACCAATATCAAGGGAACCGCCTGCCTGCTGGAAGAAGCCCTGGCCTATTGGCAATCCCGCCCCGGCGTTGCCAGGGAAAAATTCCGCTTCCTGCATATCTCCACCGATGAGGTTTTCGGCGCGCTGGCCGATAGCGGACTGTTCAGCGAAAAAACCCCCTACCATCCCAACTCGCCCTACGCCGCTTCCAAGGCGGCTTCCGACCACCTGCTGAACGCCTGGCACCAGACGTTCGGCCTGCCGGTCCTGCTGACCAATTGCTCGAACAACTACGGCCCCTACCAGTTTCCCGAGAAGCTGATCCCTCTGACGATCATCAACTGCCTGCACGAGAAACCCCTGCCCGTTTACGGCCGCGGGGCCAACATCCGCGACTGGCTGTACGTTGACGACCACTGCGGCGCGTTGCAGCGGGTCCTGGCCGAAGGCAAGATCGGCACCTCGTACAACATCGGCGGCGGCAACGAGCTCAAGAATATCGATGTCGTGAAGAGCATCTGCGCGATCATGGATCGCCTCAAGCCCCGGGCCGGGGGCAAAACGCATGCGGACTTGATCGCCTTTGTCAGCGACCGGCCGGGGCACGATTACCGCTACGCCATCGATTTTGCCAAGATCAAGAACGAGCTTGGCTGGCAACCCGGGCACAATTTCGCTTCCGGCCTCCAGGAGACCGTGCAGTGGTACATCGACCATGAAGCCTGGTGGCAGGCCATCCGCGAGAAGAAATACGACCTGGCCAGGCTCGGAACCAGGAGATGAAAGGAAGCATGAAGATCACGGCCAGTGAAATTCCCGACGTGAAGATCATCGAGCCCCGGGTTTTCGGCGACCGGCGCGGCTATTTTTTCGAATCCTATCGCCATGACGACTTCGCCAGGGCTGTCGGCCCGATGCAATTCGTCCAGGAAAACGAGTCGTTCTCCGTTCACGGGGTCTTACGCGGGCTCCATTTCCAGAAGCCGCCAGTGGCCCAGGGCAAGCTGGTTCGGGTGGTCCGCGGCGAAGTGCTGGATGTCGCCGTCGACATCCGTTGCGGCTCGCCCTGGTTCGGGAAACACGTGGCCAGGAAATTGAACGAGGAGAACAAGTGGCAGATGTGGGTCCCCGCCGGCTTCGCGCACGGGTACGTGGTTTTGAGCGACGAAGCCATCTTCGCCTATATGTGCGACAATTATTATTCGCCGGAGCATGAAGCCGGGATACGCTATGACGACCCGTTCTTGAAAATCGACTGGATACTGGACAAAGCGAAAATACAGGTGTCGGAGAAAGACAGCCAACATCCCTGTTTCGAAGAAATAATTTCTGCAGAATATTTTCAATTTGCATAACCATTGACTCCGTATCTCGTTATTTACTATAAGGGAACTTGTTTTCATTGATCATGAATTTATCAGGATGATCCAAAGTAAAAAGGAGTTGAACATGATGGAACGTGTAGGAAGCAATGTGAGCGCCATGGCGTTCAAGGTCTTGGCAAGTGCAGCGCTGCTGGCAATTTGCACAAGCGCCATGATTACGGCCGCATCCGGTCAAGAAAAGGCGAAGCTCGGATGCTTCGTCATCCGCGCCGTGCGCGTGTTCGACGGGGAAAAGGTGATCGACAAAGCCATGGTGCTCGTGCGCGACGGCAAAATAGAGAACGTGGCTGCGGCCGTAAAAATTCCAGCTTGTGCCCAGATCATCGACGGCAAAGGCAAGACCCTGTTGCCCGGCCTGATTGATTCCCATACCCATATCTTCGGCGTCGGGCTGCAGCAATCCGTACAGTTCGGCGTGACCACCGACATCGATATGTTCACCAGCGTCGAGCTCGTCAAAGCGATGAAGGACCAGCAAGCGGCGGGTGTCACTCCCGACCGCGCCGACCTTGTCTCCTCCGGCACGCTGGCCACGGTACCCGGCGGGCATGGGACCGAATACGGCTTGGTCATTCCCACCCTGTCGAGGCCGGAGGAGGCGCAGGCTTTCGTGGACGCCCGCATCGCTGAGGGCTCTGACTTCATCAAGATCATCTACAGCCATGGCTGGAAGTTCCCTTCCCTGGACAAGCCGACCATGGCCGCTTTGATCACCGCCGCCCACAAACGCAATAAACTGGCGGCCGTGCACATAGACAATCTGCAGGATGCCAGCGATGCCATTGAATGTGGAGCCGACATCCTGGCCCATATCTGGTGCGATCGGGAACCGGCCGATGCCCTGATGGCCCTTGCCCGCAAGCGCCATGTCATCCTGATCCCCACATTGACGGTCACCAGCAGCATTTGCGGCTTGAAACCTGGCCTGGCGCTGAGCAAAGATCCCCAGCTTGAGCCCCTGATCGATTCCGCGGCCCTGTCAAGCTTGGAGCGGGAATTTCCCAATATTGAGGCCAATGAGGAGAATTTCAAGCGGGCGCAA
>JAPKZL010000281.1 GCA_026393795.1 Candidatus Aminicenantes bacterium
GTAGCGCCGCCATCAACAAAGCGATGCTTTTCTATTATTTTTCGTCAAAGGAAAATCTTTACCGGACGATTCTCAACGAGGTCATGAGCGAGTTCTTCACCCAGATCGGCGATTTCATCAGGCCGGAGCTGATGCCGGCGCTCTTCATGGAAAAATTTCCCGAGCTCTACATCCGGCTGATCGCCAAGCATCCCGATTTCGTGCGCATCGTGGCCTTCGACCTGATCCACAATCCCGAAAACATCTGCGCCTTCATGGCCGCCATCATCGCTGAAAAGGCCAATTTCAAGCCCCATCCGCTTTTTGAACTGATCCGGCGCTGGTACGAGCAGGGGCTGGTCTCCGAGGCCGACCCTCTCCATTTCATGATGAACATCATCGCCCTGTCCATTTTCTCATTCATCGGCAAGCCCATGGTCGAGGCCATATCCGGCATCCAAGTCGCCAGCGACGAAGATTTTTACCGTAAACGAATCGGCAGCGTAGTCAATATTTTACAACGGGGGATGCTGAAATGAAAAAACTGTTATTTTTCATTTTTTTGGCTATCGTTTTCGTGCTTCCGGCCAAGGTGACATTGTCCCAGGCCGTGGCCAGCGCCTGGGCCATCAGCCGCAGCCTGGACAGCCAAAAGTTGGAGGAAGAGGCCGCATCCATCGCCGGACTGACGGCGCTTCGGCAAAAATATTTTTCCGTTTTTTTCAACGGCAGCTACCGCTACACTTCAGACAAGGTGGAGGTCAAAATCTCTGATTTCCCCTTTCCGATCAGCGCGGACATTCCCCCCGGAACGGTTGTCCTTTCTGCCCCCAACGACAATTTCGATCTGAAAATGTCATTGGTCCAGCCGCTCTATAGCGGCGGCCTGCTGAACAATGCCGTGAAGATGGAGGCGATCCGGGGAGCTGCGGAAAAGGACCTGACCCGGCTGAAAAAGATCGAATTGGCCGGAAAGGTTAGGTTTTCCTATTTCAATTACCTCCTGTTCTGCAAAAAGCGGGATTCATTGAATTTTCTCCTCTCCAGTCTGAACCTGCATTTGCAAAAACTGGAAAATCTTTACACTGAGGAACTGGTGAAAAAATCCGACCTTTTAGAGACGAGAGCCAAAGCCGACGAAATCAAACTGAGTCTAATGGACCTGGAGCAATTGATTGCGGCTGAGGCCGTCCATTTCAACAGTCTTTGCAGCTATGAGCCGCAGGATGTGGATTCCCAACCCGTGAAGAGAAATGAATCATTCGACTCGGTCCGTGACTATTTCCTGGCCGGTCATCCGTTGCTGAAATCGTTGGACGAGAGGGCGCGCATCATTCAGATACAGAAAAAATCGATCACCGGGGCCTACCTTCCCCAGGTCAGTGCTTTCGCCGAACTGCACTACGGCCGTCCGGGCCAGAATTTTTTTAAAGACCAGTGGACCTTTTACGTCCAGGGGGGGCTGAGCGTCACGATGCCCGTTTTCAACTGGAACAAGGGCGGCCGTGACAAAACTCTTGCCGACATGGCAGCGCGCAAACTAGAAAACCAGCGTGCCGACTTCATCCGTGAAAGCGAAAAGAATTTGCGCCAGTTGTATCTATTTAAAGAAAGCCTGGAGAAAAAACTTGTCCTGCTGGACAACTTGTCCGCCTACGCCGCGGAGGATATCCGCCTGAAAGAAGAACTTTACGAAGAAAACCAGATCGATCATACCGACCTGCTGGCGGCCATGACCAACCAGGAAAGATACCTTTCCAACCGTGAAGAGCTGTCCACGCAGATGGAAATGCTCAAGGTCAACATAGACACCTTGATCGGAAAATGCGAGGAGGAAGAATGAAAAAAACGGCGACGCTCCTGCTATTACTACTGTTTTTTTATTCCTGCGGAAAAAATGACCGTGAGATCCGGGCGCCCGGCGTGGTCGATGGCGAGATCGCCAGCATCAAAGCCCTGGCGGCAGGAACCTTGGACAGGCTATTGATCCAGGAAGGCCAGGCCGTGAACAAAGGGGAGCTGATCGCCGAGCTCAACCGCGACAAGGTCCGCAACAGCCTGGAGGAACTGTCCTTAAGCGAAAGGGAGATCGTCAACAGCGAGACCCGCACCCGCGAGAAGCGGCAACTGCTCAAGGCCAACCTGGGTTACTGGCAGAAGCAGGTACAGCGTTTCGAGCGCTTGAAGCAAAACCAGTCCATTTCCGGCGAGCAGCTGGAAAAATCGCGCTTGCAGCAGAAGGACGCGCAGACTTCGCTCTTTGAGCTGGACAAATCCCTTGAAGCGCTGCAGATCCAGAAAGCGCACATCGCCAACAAGCGCCAAGCGCTGGACCTGGCCGAACGGGACTTGCTGCTGCGCGCTCCTGCTTCCGGAGTGGTGCTGGAGACCTTTATCAGCCCTGGAGAGGCAGTATTCCCGGGCGTGGCCCTAGCGGATATTTTGGACCTGTCCAGCCTGTTCGTTGACGTGTTCATCGAGGAGAAGGAAATCGCCGCGCTGAAACTCGGCCAGCAGGCCAGGATCATTGTCGATGGCATGGAGGAACGCTCTTTTTCCGGCCGGATCTCCACCTTCGGCAGGAAGGCCGAGTTTTCTCCCAAGTACATCGTCGCCGAAAAAGAACGCCAAGCCCTGCTGTACCAGGTGAAGGTCCGGCTCGACCACGATCTGGATGTCTTCAAGATCGGCATGCCGGTCACCGTCATATTCCGCAAGTAGGGACAGGCGATGATCCGCCTGGAGCACGTTTCTAAATCATTTGCCGCCATCAAGGCCGTGGACAATGTCACCCTGGCCGTTAAAAAAGCGGCCATCACCATTCTGACCGGGGCTGACGGCGCCGGCAAATCGACCCTTTTCAAGATGCTGGTTGGACTGGTCAAAAAGGATTCCGGGGCGATATTACTGAACGGAGAAGATATTGGCAGCGACTATTCCCGGATCACCTCGATCTGCGGCTTCATGCCCGAAAGGTTTTCTCTCTACACCGACCTGAGCGTGGAGGAGAATCTGAACTTTTTCGCCGCCGTCCAGCAGGTGCCGTTGCCAAGGCGCGAAGAGCTCAAGAAACGCCTGCTGGAAAGGACCGGCATGAGCCCTTTTCGCAAGCGTCGCGCCGGCGCCCTTTCCGGCGGCATGAAGCAAAAGCTGGCCCTGTCGACGATCCTGCTCTCCTCGCCGGAGCTGATCATCCTGGACGAACCGACCACCGGTGTCGATCCCCTGTCGCGCATTGAATTCTTCGCCATCATCGAAGCCCTGAAAAATGAGGGCAAGACGATCGTCATGTCGACCCCGTACCTCGATGAAGCCGAAAAGGGGGACAACATCGTGTTCATCAAGAACGGCCGGGTGATGCGCCAGGATTCGATCGCCGGCTTGCGGGATTCTTTCCCGGCGCGCCTGTTCCGCATCCTGCCGCGCGACAATATTTTTGAAGTGATGGCGCGCATCTCCGCCATACCCGGCCTTGAAGGCCAGGTACATATGCGCGGCAAATTCATCCGCTACATGCAGGCCGGCTCCGAAAACTTGGGCCGCCAGATCCCGCATCTTGAAATAGTGGAGGAAAAACCGACCCTGGAAGACATGTACATTTATTATGAGAGGCGGCAATGAGCGCGCCCGTTCCGGCCATTACCGTAAGTGATCTGTCCAAAAACTTCGGCCATTTCCAGGCCGTTAAGGGAATTTCCTTTACCGTGGCTCCGGGGGAAATCGTCGGTTTCCTGGGGCCCAACGGCGCCGGCAAAACGACCACCATCAAGATGATCACCGGTCTGCTGAAAATCACCTCCGGAACGGTCTTGATCGGCGGCCTGGACAACCGGAAGCATCTTGCCGCCATAAAGAAAAAACTGGGTTACATGTCGCAAAAATTCTCGCTCTACCCGCTTTTAACGGCTATGGAGAACATCGAATTCTTCGGCGGCATATCCGGCCTGGCGCCCGCTGAACTGAGACTGCATATGGCCCGGATGGACGAGCAGGTCGCCTCTGCTATCCTGAGGCAGAGGATCCAGGATGTTCCGCCCGGCATCCGCCAGAAGGTGGCCTTGTTCGTCTGCCTGATGTCCGAACCGGAGATCATCCTGCTCGACGAGCCGACCTCGGGGGTCGATCCCGAAGCGCGCCGGCTTTTCTGGAACGAGTTATACGGGCTAAAAAAGCGTGGCAAGACCCTGCTGGTTTCCACCCACAACCTGGACGAGGCCGAATACTGCGACCGCATCATCATTATCCACAACGGCGAGATTGTTGCCTGCGGCGAACCGGACGAACTGCTGCGGCAGAAGGGAAAAGTGAATATCGAAGAGCTCTTTAAGGATGCCATCCAAGAACATGGGCAGAATTAAGGCGATCATTTTCAAGGAATTCTTTCATATCATGCGCGATCCGCGCAGCCTGACCATGGTTTTCTTGATCCCGCTGGTCATGATCTTCATCCTCGGCTACTCGGTCTCGTACGACCTGAACCGCATCGACGCCGCAGTCATCGACCTTTCCCAGAGCCGGCTGTCCAAGCAACTGGTCCAGGCCTTTACCGCCAATCGTGTCTTTGTTATCCGCACTCGCGGCACTGATGGCCAAAACACCTTATCCCTGGCCGCTGCCGAGAAAATACTGCGCCAGCAAGGAATCAAGGAGATCATCGTCATCCCCGCCGATCTCTCCCGCTGCCTGGCTGAAAAAAAGCAGTGCTCCATCGGCCTGATCATCGACGGCAGCGATGTCAATATTGCCAACCTGGTCTACCAGTACGATGAAAGAATCATCCTGGAATTCATCGCCACCATGAAAGGCGCCGGGCAGCTGCTCAAGATCAACACCAAGATCTTCTTCAATCCCGAAGCCAGGAGCCAGTTTTTCTTCATCCCCGGGCTCGTCGCCGTCATTCTGTTGATGATTTCGGCCATGCTCACCTCGTTGAGCGTTGCCAAGGAGAGGGAAACAGGCTCCATTGCCCTGCTTTTCATCTCACCGCTGAAATCTCGGGAGATCATCATCGGCAAGACCATTCCCTACATTATTGTCTCCCTGCTTGACGGCGTGGTCATCCTGCTCTTTGCCCGCTTCTGGTTCGGTATTCCCCTGCGTGGCAGCCTGGCGGTCCTGCTGATCTTCGCCCTGCTCTACATCGTCTCCGGCCTTGCTTTGGGCATCCTGATCTCGGCATCGGCGCCGACTCAACGGACAGCCATGCTGGCTACGCTGCTGATAACCATGCTGCCGTCGTTTCTCCTTTCCGGCTTCATTTTTCCCCTCGATTCACTCAGCCCGGTTTTGCGGGCGATATCCTACATCATCCCCGCCACTTACTTTCTGCGCATCATCCGCGGCGTGATCCTCAAAGGAGCGGAATTGAAGCATTTCCTTTTTGAAGGCGGCATGCTAATAGTGCTCAGCATGGTCCTGCTGGCTGCAGCCACTAAGAAATTCAACCGGCAAAGGAAGGCTGCGCAATGAAACTGTTTTATCTGGTCAAGAAAGAACTGATCGAGATCGTCCGCCAAAAAGAGCTGCTGATATTGATGTTCATCAGTCCGGTCATCCAGATCATCATCCTCGGCTACGTGATTTCCACCGATATCCGCCATGTGCCGGTAGGCATCGTCGATCTTGCCAAGGGGCAAGCGGCCGGGCAGATCATCCAGCGCGTACGCCAGACACCGCTTTTCCGCGTGCGTGCCCTGAACGACCGCAGCGAGGACTATCTCTACCTGCTAAAAAAAGGTGAAGTCAAGACCGTCCTGATCTTTCGCGACGCACTGGACAAGAAGCGCAGCATCCTGAAATACCCCGAAGTGCAGATCCTCATGGACGGCATGGACTCCAACACCTCGATGATCGCCGCCGGATATTTCAACGGCATCATCAAGAACTACATCCTCAATGACATGGAAAAGCGGGGCCAAGGACTGCCCCTGAGCGGCCAGGCCATTTTCCGCTTCAACCCGCAGCTGCGCAGCATCAATTACATGGGCCCGGGCATCGTCGGTTTCCTGCTGACCATCATCACCATGTTCCTGACTTCCGCCTCGATGGTCAGGGAAAAGGAACAGCAAACCTTGGATACCCTCCTCATCTCGCCGCTGAGCACCCTGGAAATCTATATCGGCAAAGCCCTGCCGGCGGCCTTGATCGGGTTGATCGACATGGTCATCGGCCTCGTGGTCGTGGTCCTCTGGTTCGGCATCCCGTTCCGCGGCAATTTGTTCTACCTGTTCTTGGCTTCCCTGGTCTATCTGGCAGCCATCCTTTCCTACGCTCTGCTGATATCCGTCCTTTCCGCCACCACCCAGCAGGCCATGTTCTTCGCCTGGTTCTCCCTAATGATCTTCCTGCTGATGTCGGGCTTTTTCACCCCCGTGGACAACATTCCTCCGCTCTTGCGCATCCTGGCCGACATCAACCCTTTGCGCTACCTGATCAAGATCATCCGCGAGATATTTTTAAAGGGCAACAGCATCGCTTTTTTTTGGAAAGACCTGTTGATATTGAGCGGCATTGCCCTGACCCTGATGTCGATTTCATTGCTTAATTTCAAGCGCTTCATTTCCAAATAGCATCACGAGATGATTCGGAAGACCTCGGCATAGTGATAGCATCACTACATGCCTCCTCTGCTGGGTGAGGGATGACCGATTTTAGCTTGACTATGATCTGCCAACTGCATAGAATTCTTCTATGGCTGCCAATGGTTTCCCCCTTCTTCAAGGATGCGATTGCCGGTCATGAACAGGATTAAAGCGATCATCGTCAAGGAATTTTTTCACATCCTGCGCGACCCACGCAGCCTGACCATTATTTTCTTCACTCCGATCATTATGATTGTCATTCTCGGCTATTCGGTCTCTTACGATTTAAACCGCATCGATGCCGTTGTCGTGGACTTTTCGCGGAGTGATTTGTCCCGGCAGCTGGTCCAGAGTTTTGCCAATAACCGCATCTATGTTTTGCATAAGCTCGTCAGGGAAACCGGCAGCCAGAACCAATTGCATTCCGCCGAAGCGATGCTGCGCCGGGAGGAAATCAAGGCAATCATCATCATTCCGGTTGACTTCGCCCGCAGCCTGACCAGCCGCGGCCAAAGTGATTTCGGGATCATCATCGACGGCAGCAACTCCAATACCGCCAATCTGATTTACCAGTACAACGAAATGATCGTCCTGAACTTCATGGCCAGGATGAAAAAGGTGGATCAGCTATTGAATCTGAGGACCAAAGTGTATTTCAATCCCGAGGCCAGAAGCGCGGTTTTTTTCATCCCCGGCCAGATCGCCGCCATACTGCTGATGATTTCGGCCATGCTGACTTCCATCAGCATATCCAAGGAAAGGGAAAGCGGTTCCATCGCCCTGCTGTTTATTTCGCCGCTGAAATCACACGAAATCATCATCGGCAAGACCATTCCCTATATCATCGTGGCCCTGCTGGACGGCGTGCTGACCCTGTTTTTCTCACGCTTCTGGTTCGGGATAACCATCCGCGGCAATTTGGCTGTGCTGTTGCTTTTTGCCGTTCTTTACATCATCTCCGGTCTCTCTATCGGCATCCTGATTTCTACCAGCGCCCGCACCCAGAAAGCCGCCATGCTGGCGGCGCAGATTTTTACCATGCTGCCTTCCTATCTGCTTTCGGGGTTCATTTTCCCGCTCGATTCATTGAGCCCCTTTTTACGCGGAATTTCCAAGTTTATTCCGGCCACGTATTTCCTGCGCATTATCCGCGGCGTCGTGTTGAAGGGTTCGCAGTTTGAGCATTTCATTTTCGAGGGCATGATGCTCATCCTACTCAGCGTCATCCTGCTCACGGCGGCCGTTGTCAAATTCAACCTGCAGAGAAAGGCAGTCCAATGAGATTACGCTATTTGATCAAGAAGGAATTGATTGAGGTCATCCGCCAAAAGGAGCTGCTGTTCCTGATTTTTGTGGCTCCCATCCTGCAGATCATTGTCCTCGGTTATGTGATTTCCACCGACATCCGCAATATCCCGGTTGGCATTGTCAATCTGTCGCGCGCCCAGACAGCCGAGCAGGTCATCCAGCGTATCCGCTGCAGCCCGCTTTTCAACGTGCGCCAGGTAACGCGCCAACCCGAAGATTACCTGGCCCTCCTCAAAAAGGGAACGGTGAAATCCATCATTATTTTCCGCGACTCGCTTGACCGGAAAAGGCAAATCCTGAGATATCCCGATGTCCAGATTTTAATGGACGGCGTCGATTCCAATACCTCGCTGATCTCTGCCGGTTACTTTAACGGCATCATCAAAACCACTATTCTCACTGATATTTCCAGGCGGGGACAAGCATTGCCGTTGCAAGCCAGGACCATCTTCCGCTTCAATCCCGAGTTGCGCAGCATCAATTTCATGGGACCGGGGATCGTTGGTTTTTTGCTGACCATTCTAACCATATTCCTGACTTCGGTTTCCCTGGTGCGGGAAAAGGAGCAGCAGACGCTTGATACGCTTCTGATCTCCAGGTTGAATGCCTTTGAGATATATATTGGCAAAGCCCTGCCTGCGGCGCTGATCGGCATTGTGGATATGATCATCGGCCTGCTCGTGGTGGTTTTGTGGTTTGGCATCCCTTTCCGCGGTAATATTTTGGAGCTGGCATTGGCTGCGCTGGTATACATGGCGGCCATTCTTGCCTATGCCCTGCTGATCTCGGTCCTTGCCTCCACCCAACAACAGGCCATGTTTTTCGGCTGGTTTTCCCTGTTGATTTTCCTGTTGATGTCGGGATTTTTCACCCCGATCGAAAACATTCCCCCGGGCCTGCGTTTTGTGTCCGCCATCAATCCGCTGCGCTACTTGATGAAAATCATCCGTGAGATATTTTTGAAAGGCAACGGCATCGCCTTTTTCTGGAAGGATCTGCTGGCATTGAGCGGCATCGCGGTGACCCTGGTCTCCATTTCGCTGCTGAATTTCAAGCGCTTCATTTCCAAGTGACGGACTATTGCTATTTGGCCGAAATTTCCTTACACTCCCATCCGTGCCCATAACGCCTGAAGAGAAATCCCCGGTCGTTGCGCCGCGCACCGTCTTCATCGAGCTGACCAGCCATTGCAACATGCATTGCTCGTTCTGCCCCTCCGATGTCCTGCGCCGGGAAAAGCGGATGATCGATGACGCCCATGTGCGCAGTTTCCTCGACCAGCTCCACGCCCTCGGCCTGCGCCCGCCGGTTCTGTTGAACGTGATGGGCGAGCCGCTGCTCAACAAGCGCCTCTATGAATACCTCGACCTCCTGGAAAGCGAGGGGCACCTGGTCACCGTGATCAGCAACATGACCCTGCTCGCCGACAAGGCGGTCCAGAAGGATATCCTCAAGCACGGCAACGTGACCCTGGCCCTCAGCCTGCAGACGGCCACCCGGGATTCCTACCGCATGCGCGGCTATCCGCGCCTGCCGTTCAGGGATTTTTTCGCCCTGATCGACGACGTGGTCGAGGAAAAATTCCGCCTGGGCAGCGGCGCGCGGCTGGAGATCCATATCGCCTCCAACTACGTCGTCGGCCACGACCCGTCCATCCAGGCCGATCCCCCCTTCGACCCCTGGCCCAACTTTCCCTCGCCA
>JAPKZL010000282.1 GCA_026393795.1 Candidatus Aminicenantes bacterium
CCCTGGACCACAAGGGCCCCTTGAACCAAATTAACCAGTTCGATGCGGTTACGGACACCCAACTTTCTGTAGATATTGTACAAATGGAACTTGACTGTCTTCAAGGAGATGAAGAGTAGCTGCTCGATCTCCAGATTACTTTTTCCCGCGCAGATCAGTTGGATGATTTCCCTCTCCCGCTTGGAAATGCCATAGCCCCCCAGGGTGCTCTCCATGTCGGGTTGGGACTTTTGCACCAGGAGTTTTTTACCGTGGTAATAGTGGAGGAAGGTTCCCAAAAAGAGGAGCGGCAGCAGATTCAAGCAAAGGAAATAGAAACCGGTGTAAAATGCAAAAACACTGGACCAGAGATTTCGCCCCGCATAAAAAAGGAAATAAATCAGATTGACGGCGATATAAAAAGCGCTGAAACTCCGCAGGGCGATCCGCTTGCCTGATGCCATGACCGTTCGCGCTTGCCAAAAGAGGAGGACAGCCGCGATCAGGATTAAAGCCCGGACGATACGATCCAAATAATAAATTGAGCGCATCAGGAAGTCAAGATTGAATACTCCGCCGGCGCATACCGCCAAGGCCACGATCAGCCCCCCTCGCCCAACCCATTTTTGCCATGGGAGAATCCTCTTGCCGCGCAGTTCCATTGCCATTACCATAAATGCAGCGGCATAACCCACCAGGGCGCAATAGAGCAACACGCTGAGCAACATCCAGGGAATGATGAGCGTCGTGGCGATGACTATCTTTTCATGGCTGATGTTGAGCGTGATATAGATAAGTCCCACGTCGGCCAAGGTCATGAGATTCAGGCAGGCCAAATGAACGGCATAGGTCCGCAAATGCCTTTGCCGGAAAGTGCGGTAGCGGTGAACGACCAGGCTGATCAGGAGCAAGCCGCAGCCGGAAGAGAGCAGGTAGATGAAAATGAGCAAATGGCGCATACGGATAAATAAACACACTTGCCGCCTGCTGTCAATCCGGAGCCATTCCCGGTCAAAAGTATGGTTTATAAAAACAGGACTTTTAACCGATTCTTTTTATGCCTGACCCGGTTATAGTCATGCTCGGCTATGGCAAGTGCATAAGCCCCGGAATGAAACCGGAAAAATCGCTTAAAAGGAGTAAACATGAAACAAACATTCCTCAAATTGTTCATCGTCTTGACGCTGCTGCTGATCCTGCCGGCAACGGGATTACAGGCGGCAGAGATCCACAAGGCAGCTTCCGCGGGTGACCTGGAAACCGTCAAAAGACTGCTGGAACAAAATCCCAAATTGCTTCAGGAAATGGACGAAAACGGCCGGACGCCTTTGCACTGGGCCTGCCGCGGCGTCCACTTCGACCTGGTCAAATATTTGGTCGAAAGGGGGGCGGACGTGAATGCCCGCGACAACGGGGCGATGGCGCCGCTGCATAGCGTGGCTTCGCGGGGGCATCTGGATGCGGCCAAGCTGCTGCTCGCCGCCGGCGCCCGCGTCGACGCCGAAACCAAGGGTGGCTGGACGGCTTTGCATCTCGCTGCAGCCAACGGACACACGGCGATGGCGGCCCTGCTGCTCGACAAGGGCGCCCACCTCGACATTCGTGAC
>JAPKZL010000283.1 GCA_026393795.1 Candidatus Aminicenantes bacterium
GCCCAGGAGCGGGTCATCTTGATGAGAAAGGCAAAGCTGTGGCCGTGGGGACCGAAAAAGCCGCCGAAAATGACGGCGATGTGGAAGGCGTAGGCGGTGAGCGACTCCTGGCCGACCCGGGTCACCAGCACCGGCCGCTCCCCTTTTTTCTGCTCGATCCACCATAGAAGAGAAAGCAACATTAAAACCAGACCCAATTTAAGGAAAAAGAATAACGGCTTGGCCGGGTTGAACGAGCCCAGGGCGACCGGGACAAGCGGCTGCAGCGCGATGAACAAAAACACGACGATCAGCGCGAGGCCGGCGAAGAAAAGCCGGCGGAAAAAGCGCAGCTCGGCCCCCGTTTGCCTGGCCTTCAGCCAGAGACTGGAGACAGCGGCGCCCATAAAGGCGAAACCCATCCAGGGGAAGAGGGGGAACTGCGAATAGGGCAGCCGCTTCAGGTAGCCGGCAAAAACCCAGGGCACGTACTTCTCGACCGGCAGCCAGAACAGCAGCGGCGTCAGCAGCGAGACGGCGACGGCCGCCCCGGCCAGGAAAGTGAAATAAAATTTCTTGCGCCGACAGAGTGGGACGAGGAGCAGCATCAGCAGCAGCGAGATGGCGATGGCGTGCAGCACGTCGACGCCCCAGAACGGGTGATTGTGACCCCATTTCAGGGAATGATAAAGCCGGCGCAGGGAGAATTGCGGCAGGTGCAGCAGGTAGCCGACCATGAGGATCTGCAGGCAGCGCCGGAACTGCTTCCAGAAAACCCTGCCCGGCTTCAGGAAGTCGTCCCACTTGCGCTCGGCCACGATCGCGAACGAGAAGCCGGCGATGAACAGGAAGGAGGGGGCGATCAGGCCGTTGAAGAAATCGATGGCCTTGTAGGCCAACGAGGAGCGCAGGCCGTAATGCAGGAAGGCGTTGACCACGTGGGTCTCGACCATGAACACCACCGCCCAGCCCCTGAACTGGTCGATGAAAAAATAGCGTTTCTTCTCTTCGCTCATGTGACGTCTCCAGCGGTTTCAGGAAAAAGAATAGTAGCAAAAGCGGCAGAAAAAAACAACGCCGCTGCCGCCGCATGCAAACCGGCCCGCACCCGCCGCGGTTGAAAGATTGAACGGCAATTGGTATAGTTGCTTCGACTAGCCCGGGTGCGGCAAGAAGGAGAAGCTATGGAGCATAGCGCGTTCGAATGGCTGTCGTGGCTTTGGTGGTTCTGCCGGGACGAATGGGTCTATCCGATACTGGCCCTGGCATTCCTGGCGGGCTATTTATGGAGCAAAAATCGCTTGAAGAATAGACGGAATCCCGGCCCGGAGCCCTTCTACCTTTTCTACGCGCTGCTCCCTTTCGCGGTATCCCTGTGCGCGTCCGCCCACCTCTATTACATGGTATTCTTCGTCAGATCGTATGCGGGCAGTACGATCAGCCCGTTTGTTTATGTGATCGGTTCCCGCTTGCCGCTTCTCCTGGGTTGCCTGGTCGCCATCATCATCCTGGCCGACCGCTGCCGGCTCGGATTCGGTTCCCATAGCCTGGTTGCTGAGCTCCCTGCAGATGCCGAATCCGGGAACAAGAAGAAATGGGCCGGCCTGTTTCTGCCTGGCACCGGGACCGCGGCAACCCTGCTCCTTATAGCCACCGACATCCTGATCATCAATTTCATGGCCATCGTCATGCCTTTGGGCGAACACGACCAGGCCAACCAGGCCCTTTACAAAGCCCGGCTGCGCCTCGGCTTGAACTGGGAGCGCGGAGCGAGTTTGCTGCTGGCGATTTTTTTTCTGACCGTGATCTTGTTGCAGATCGCGCGGCCCGCCCATTCCCGCGCCGATCACCGTTCGGAGCGGACCGTCCGCCTGCTGGAGCTGTTTCTCCTGGGCGCCATCGTGATATTCCTGTTCCATGCCATCAGCCAAGTGGAGATCGCCAATTGGTTTCAAGGGTCATTTTAGGAGGCGCCATGAATCCCCTCCCACCCGGATACAAGCTGATCCCAGTGAAGACCACCTATTTGGAGATGAAGAGCAAACCGGAGACAACACCGGTCGCGATGCCGGATGAGTGCGAGCTTGGGCAATGGCAAAAGCCGGAATTTGAAGAATACAAAAAAATATTCTCGGCCGTTGGCGGAGAATGGGGATGGAGCGGGAGGTTGATCATAAAGGAAAAAGAATTGCTAAAAATGATCAGGGCAACGACGACCGAGATATTCCGCTTGCGCTGCAGCGGGCAAACGGCCGGCTTCGTCGAGCTCGACCGCAGCATTCCCGGCCAAGCCGAGATCGTCTATTTCGGCCTGATTCCCGGCTTCATCGGCCGCGGTTTGGGGAAGTTCTTTTTGGATTGGGCCATCCGCAAAGCCTGGGAAGGGAAAACGGAACGCGTCTGGCTGCACACCTGCCAGTACGACCACCCCGGCGCCCTGGCCGTTTACCACCGGGCCGGGTTCGCCGTGGTCGAGGAACAGATCGAGACACACCCCTACCCCGAGGAATTCATCCGCCGACTCTCAACCGCTGAAGATTGAAATAATTTGTTTTTGTGCTAATATGGTTTTTTAAAACAGGCAGGACAATCATGGAAAAAAGAAAAAGCGCCCGCTTCGACGTTTCGCAGGAGATGAAAGGCAAGCTGCTGAACGTGGTCGGCTTCGTGGCCAACAACATCAGCGGCGAAGGGATCAACCTGGTCAGCAATTTTCAGCCGACGATCGGCTCCGTTTACAGGATCTACCTGCTGCACAGCGGCGACGGCCGCCAGCAGGAGTTCGAGATCGAGATCAACCGCGCCGAGGTCGCCCCTTTCGATAGCAAGAAATATGCCGCCCTGCCGCCGGGCCTGCTCTTTTCCATCGGCGCCAAGTATAAAAACCTCAATGAAAAGCAAAAGGAGTTTCTGGCCTCCTTCATGAAGAAGAAACTTCCCGGGAACGATGAAGGGTTCATCAGCAAGGACAAGGTCAAGCCGGGCTCCTGAACCGGCCGGGTGCGATGAAAGCGGAGCCGGTGACGGCGATCATCCTGGCCGGAGGCAAAAGCCGGCGCATGAACATGGAAAAACCCCTTCTCCCGCTCAACGGCCGCACGCTGATCGAAGCGGTCATCGCCCAGGTGCGTCCCTGCTTCGACGCCATTTTAATCAGCGCCGGCGACGGGAAGAAATTCGCCCCGCTGGGCCTGCCGGTCATCGAGGACGAGGCGCCCGGCCAGGGGCCGCTCATGGCCATCCTGACAGCGCTGCGCGCCTCGCCCTACGAAATGAACTTCGTCATGGCCTGCGATATCCCGGTCATCCATCTCCCGTTCCTGAAAAAGATCGTCGCACTGGCGCCGCGCCACGAGATCGTGGTGCCCCGCTACCGCGACGGCAAGTTCGAACCGCTTTTTGCCGCCTACCGCCGCGCCATCATCCCCATGATCGAGAAGCAGATCGGTGCGGGCGACTTCAGGATCTCCTCCCTGTTCAAGACCTGCCGCACGAAATTCGTGGCCATGGATGGGCAGAAATGGTTCCGCAACCTGAACACCCTCGCGGAGTACCATGACTATCTCAAAAAACAGAAAAAATACGACAGCTGAGAAACGCAGAGAAATCGGGCTGGTGGCTCTTCCCGAGGAAATGCTGCTGACCATCACAGTCAACGGCCGCAACCTGAGCCGGTTGAGCTGCTCGCCGTTCGGGCAGCGGGAGCTGGTCATGGGCTGGCTGTTCAGCCAGGACATCATCGGCTCCCGCGGCGACATCGCCTCGCTGTGCCTCCAGGGCACCCGGGCGCTCGTTCGCCTGCGCCCCGGAAGATCCCGGCAACCGGAGCAGTTCAATCCGCTCCAGGTGACCGCCTGCTCGGGAGGCGAATTGCGGCCGGAGCTGCTTGAGGACTTCCCGTCGGTTTGCCGCGTCTACGAGTTCACCCTGGCCCATGCCGTGGTGCTGATGGAGCAGCTGCCGGCGCATACGCGGATGTTCCGCAAGCACGGCGGCATCCACTGCTCCATGCTGGCCGATATGAACACGAAGCGCCTGCTGGTCAGCCGCGAGGACATCGGCCGCAGCAACAGCGTCGACAAGGTGGTCGGCTGGGGGCTGTCGCGGCGAATCAATTTCAGCGCCACGGCGCTGCTGACCACCGGCCGCATCTCGGCCGAGATGGCGCTCAAGTGCCTGCATGCCGGCATTCCCGCCCTCATCTCCCAGACCACCCTGACCACGAAGGCGCTGGAGATCGTGCGCCGCAGCGGCCTGACCCTGGTCGGCCACGTGCTCAAGCCGCGGCCGATCCTGCTCAACTTTTAGCCCGGCCGAAATTGAGTTTTAAACCCGCCTCTGCTAGAATGGCCGTGAACGGGAGGTACACCAATGGAAGCGCAAAACCTCGAGAGCCTGATTAAGAAAGCGATCGCCAACGAGGAGGAGGCCCGCAGCTTCTACCTCGGCCTTTTCGACCTGGTGTCGGATCCCATTGCCAAGGAGACGCTGAAATTCCTGGCCGGCGAGGAGCTGGCCCACAAGGAATTCCTCCTAGCCTACCTGAAAGGCGAGAAAAAATTTTCCGCCCTGCCCATGGACAAGCCCATCGACTACCATGTCGCCCAGTACGCCGCCAAGCCCGATCCCAAGGCCGACATGAACAGCAGCGAGGTCTATCTGGTCGCCGCCCATCGCGAATTGAACTCCTACAAGTTCTACAAGGGGCTGGCCGCGGCGCAGCCCGCCGGCGAGGTCAAGGACATGCTGCTGAGCATGGCCAACCAGGAATTGAAGCACAAGGAAAAGGTCGAATACCTGTACTCCAACACCGCCTTCCCGCAGACGGCCGGCGGCTGAGAAGCGCCCTTGACCAAGCCGAAGAAAGCATTCAAGCTCCCCCATACCCTGGTCCTGATCTTCCTCTTGCTGCTCGGGGTCTACCTGCTCAGCCTGCTGATCCCCTCGGGCCAGTTCAGGCGGGAGAAAAAAAATTTCCAGGGCATCGAACGCCAGGTCACCCTGCCCGGGACCTACCGCCGGATCGAAAAAAAATACCTCGGCCCCGAATGGCTGGTAATCGCCCCGGTGAGGGGTTTTGCCGACGGGGTTTTGATCATTTCGCTGGTCTTCATCTTCGGCGGCGTCTTCGCCGTCATGCAGCGGACCGGGGCCATCGAAGCCGGCATCCAGAGGCTGTCGGCCTTTTTCGCCGAACGGCGGAAACTGAAGCGGCTGGTCGTCCCGGCGCTGATGATCGTGTTTTCCCTGGCCGGCAGCACCTACGGCATGTCGGAGGAGAGCATCCCTTTCGTGCTCATCTTCATTCCCCTGGCCATCTCGCTCGGCTACGATTCGATCGTCGGCGTGGCCATCCCTTTTCTCGGCGCCGCCGCCGGCTTTGCCGCCGCCTGTTTCAACCCCTTCACCGTCGGCATCGCCCAGGGGTTTTCCGACCTGCCGCTTTACTCCGGGCTGGGCTACCGCCTGGCGCTGTGGTTGCTGAGCACCGTGATCATGGTGACATTCGTGATGATTTACGCCGAAAAGATCCGCAAAAACCCGGAGCTCAGCCCGGTGCGCGAATTGGACCGCGGCCGCGCTTTGGGCCCGGCGACCGGATCGCCCGCTCCAGACCGGGACAGACCGATCGGATCCGCCCAGGATGGGCGGATGATCGGTGCTGTCCCCCCGTGGGGCTGGCCGCAGAAATCGGTGCTGCTGATACTGGCCACGGGCATGCTGGTGCTGGTCTACGGCATCATGGTCGAAAAATGGTACATGGAGGAGATCGCCGCCCTGTTCCTGGCCATCGGCATCATATCCGGCTTTGCCGGCAGACTCAAACCCAGCCAGATGGCCGAGAGCTTCGTCGCCGGTGCTCGCGACATGATGAACGTGGCTTTCATCATTGCCTGCGGCCGGGCCGTGCTCATCGTCCTGCAGCAGGCGCTGGTGCTGGACACCATCCTCTATTACTCGGCGACCTTGATCGCCTCGGTGCCGCGCCTGCTCACGGCCCAGATCATGTTCCTGACCCAGAGCGTCATCAACTTTTTCATCCATTCCGGCACAGCCCAGGCGGCCCTGACCATGCCGGTCATGGCCCCCTTGAGCGACCTGATCGGCATCACGCGCCAGACCACGGTCCTCTCCTTCCAATTGTGCGAAGTCATCAATCCCATCCTGCCCACCTCGGCGGTGACCATGGGCGTCCTCGGCGTGGCGCGCATCCCCTGGGAAAAATGGGCCAAGTGGTTCCTGCCGCTGATGCTGATCCTGATGGCGTTCAGCCTGCTGGCATTGATACCGCCGGTGCTGGTCGGCTGGGGGCCGTTCTAAGAAAGGGTTTAGGGTTCAGGGTACAGGGTTTAGGGAATAGAGAAAATAGCGGGCAATAAAATCAGGGCATTTTTTATTCAGAAATAAAATATTTCGTTTTATTTTCCTTTCTTCCAACTATACCCTGTACCCTATATCCTGTCCCCTTTTACTTTCTTGCGGCCGGCGAACAGGTTTTGCAAAAGCAGATAAAGGGCGGGCGTGGCCAGCAGCGATAGTAGCACCGAAATGCAGAGGGCGCCGATGACGGCGATGGCCAGCGGCCGGAGCATATCGGCCCCGGAGCCGATGCCGTACGCCAGCGGCAGCATGCCCAGGGCGGCGGCCAGCGAGGTCATCAGCACCGGACGCAGACGCCGCCGGCCCGAGCGGAGCAGGGCTTCGCTCAAGGAGCACCCTTCACTCCGGCACTGGCCGACATAGTCGAGCATCAGGATGCCGTTCTTGGCGACGATGCCCACGCCGATGATCGCCCCTAAAAACGATACGACATTAAGAGAGGTGCCGGTAATCCACAAAGCTAAAATCGAGCCGAATATCGCCAATATCGC
>JAPKZL010000284.1 GCA_026393795.1 Candidatus Aminicenantes bacterium
GGCGCGAATACGGCAGTTCGCTGTACGATTTTTCCTCGAAACCGATGGAAAACGTCTTGATGGGCACGGGTGAGATTTTCGCCATCATGGCCACGATGGCGCTGGAGTCGATGCCGCCCGACAGGAACGCGCCCAGGGGGACATCGGAGATCATGCGCAGGCGCACCGACTCCTCGAGCAGGCTGAGGAATTCCTCGCGCGCCGAAGCGAAATCGGGCCGCTGCTCGCGAAAAGGAACATCCCAGTACTCGCTGATGTTCAAGCGGCCGTTCTCGTAAACCAGGATGTGCCCGGCCGGCAATTTTTTAACGCTGGCCAGTATCGAATAGGGGGCCGGGACGTATTCCAGTGTAAGAAAAAAATCGAGCGCTTCACGGTCCACCGTACGGTCGATGCCCGGATAGGGAAGGATGGCTTTGATTTCGGAGCCGAAAACCAGGTTGCGGTTTTCTTTCAGGCAATAATACAAGGGCTTTTTCCCGATGTGGTCGCGGGCCAGGACCAGGCGATTGTTTTTTTGGTCGTAGATGGCGAAGGCGAACATGCCGCGCAGCTTTTTGACGAAATCCAGGCCGAATTCCTCGTAGAGGTTGACCACCACTTCGGTGTCGCTCTGGCTGCGGAAGATGCAGCCTCGCTGCTCGAGCTCCCGGCGCAATTCCTTGAAATTATAGACTTCGCCGTTGTAGGCGATCCAGGAGTTGCCCGATTGCGAGCACAGGGGCTGATGACCGGTGGAAAGGTCGATGATGCTCAACCGTCTGGTCGCCAGACCAACGCCGGCTTTATGGAAAAAACCGTCATCGTCGGGACCGCGGTGAACGATCCGGTCGTTCATCCGTTTCAGGGTCGTATCATCGGCCTCATTTTCAAACTGGAAAAAACCGCAGATACCGCACATCCATTCACCCTTTGCTTTTAGCGAAATGATGCGCGCGCCCAGCCGCGTTCCGGCCGGAAACGCGCGTTACAGAAATAGTTTTCTTAAACCGAATGCCTGCGGGGATGTTAAACCATCCCCGCTTCGATGAGCGCCGAATGCGTTCGCAATTATTTGAAACTTTTTATCGCGTCGTCCTCGTTCTGGAAGGTTTCAAAAACGGTGATAAGCTTGGTGACGCTCAGCAGATCCTTGACCTTGTTGGTCAGGTTGACGATCTTGATCGTGCCGCCCGCTTTTTTAAGGGTGGTATAGGAGCGAACGACCTCGCCCAGGCCGGTCGAGTCGAGGTAGGGAACTTCGGCGAAATTCAGCACCAGCTGCCTTTCGTTTTCCTTGATGGTGGCATCGATGGATTGCCTGAGTTCGTCGATTCCCTCGCCGCTCAGTATTTTCCCTTTCAAGTCAAAGATGATAACATTGCCTTTTTTTCTTTTTTCTATCTTCATATTGCTTCTCCTTGCCGTAGCGAAATATTTATATAACATATTAAAAGTGAAATTTCAATCTTTTTTTTTATTTCGCCATCTGCTCTTCGCCGCTGTCCTCGCAAGCCGGTCCGTTGGGGCACTGGGCGGCGCTGCGCTCCCATTGCAAGGTGCTATGGGCGATCTTGAAACGCTCGTGCAGCTCGCGGCTGGCTTGAGCAATCAGGGCATCGTCATCGTCGGCCGCGGCCTTGACCAGATGGGCGGTCAACGCGGTTTCGCTCGTGCTCATGGCCCAGATGTGCAGGTCGTGAACGGCGCTGACGCCGCAAAGATTGCGCAGGTAGGATTCGACGGCCCCGGGGTTGATGCCGTAGGGAACCGCGTCGAGAGCCAGGTCCAGCGATTCGCGTAAAAGCCCCCAGGTGCCGGTGAGGATAACCACGGCGATGAGCAGGCTCAAGACCGGATCGAGCCAGAGCCAGCCGCTCAGCAGCATCGCCACACCGGCGACGACGACGCCGGCCGACACGGCCGCATCGGCGGCCATGTGCAGGAAAGCGCCGCGGAGGTTGAGATCGCTTTTGCGCCCCGACATGAACTGCAACGCCGAAACCGAATTGACGATCACGCCCATGGCGGCCACAACAATGACCGTCTTGCCGGCCACCGGGGCGGGGTGAGCCAAACGCTTGACGGCTTCCCAGGCAATGGCGCCCACCGCCAGCAGCAGGATGACCGCGTTGAGCATGGCGGCCAGAATGGATGAGCTGTGCCAGCCGTAGGTGCGGCGCTGGGAGGGCTTGCGCCGCGACAGGGTGCTTGCCCCCCAGGCCAGCAGCAGCCCGACGACGTCGCTGAGGTTGTGCCCGGCGTCGGCCAGCAATGCCAGCGATCCGGAGAAAACCCCGAACAACCCTTCGCCGATGACGTAGGCGACATTCAGGGCGATGCCGATGGTGAAGGCCCGGTCGTGGGTGTCGGCGGATCCCTGGTGGTGGTGAATCATGCGGCCGAAAGCGCGGGCATCGTCTTAGATTTCGACTAGGCGGTAATCGGGATTGCCGAAACCGATTTCCCGGGCATAGTCGATCTGCACGCGGTAGGGAATGTCATAGGACAACTGCGAGAGGCGTTTACTGGTTTTCTTCTCCACCAGGTCGAGCGAGGCGGCGTCGAGAGCCACCGGGTCGAAAGCGATCAGCACGCCGATGTCGGGGGAGATTTTCTTGTATCCCCCCATGCAGTCGCAGTCCTTGCTGATGCGGTTTAAAAAACTGATGTACAGGGCTTTGCCGCGCTTGGCCAGGGCCACGCCCCAGGCGTGCTCGACGATCTTGCGCTGCAACTGCTCGTAGGTTTCGGACCAGTTGTAGCCGATGGCGTCGAAGCGGCAGACGGTCAGGCACTCGGCGCAGCCGATGCATTTTTTCTTGTCGATCTGGGCGATTCCATCGGCCAGGGTGATGGCTTGAGCCGGGCACCAGGTGACGCATGAGCCGCAGCCGGTGCACTTTTTTTTCTTGACAGAGGGGGTGGCGGTCGAATGCTGGGCCAGCTTGCCGCGGCGGCTCGAACAGCCCATGCCCATGTTTTTCAGCGCTCCTCCGAAACCCGACACCATGTGGCCGGTGAAATGCGAGACCAGCACCAGGGACTGGGCCTTGACGATCATCGAGGCGATCCTGACTTTTTGATAGAGCCGGCCCGGGATGCGCACCTCGGTTTCCTCGTCGCCAATCAGGCCGTCGGCCATGATCAGGGGGATCTGCGTGTTTTCAAAACCGAAACCATGGCGCTGGGCCAGCTCGATATGACCGACAGCGTTGGCGCGCAGGCTGCTGTACAAGGTGGCCGTATCGGTCAGGAATGGCCGCGCGTTTTTCTCCCTGACCAGTCCGGCCAGCATGGTGAAATTGAGCGGCCGGACATAGCCCTGGGTATTTTCCTCGCCGAAATGGGTTTTGAAAGCCACCAGGTCCCGCTCGCCGATGAAAGCGAGCCAGTCGTTGGCCTTGATCGCCTTGGCGAGCTTCTGACAGATCAGCTCGTCGGCTTCGTTGTCGGCGACGGGGATGAAAAAAACGTTCTCTTTCATGGGTTGTCCTGTACCTCTTTGGATGGTTTTCACCTGAGCGTGACGTTTTGAAATTCAAAATATAACTATTCCGGTATTGAAAGTCAATCCAACGCCAAATTTGCCGGGTGGACACTTTTGGCGGCAGCAAGCCAGGTTGGGGGAAATTTTGCTGGAAAAGCTCATTATTGCTTGACTTTTCATTTTCCCTATGTTACATCTTCTTTAGCAGGAGGTCCATATGAATAAAAAATACCTGGCTGAAGAAATCGCCAAGCGCATCTCTATAAAAAAATATGAGGCCTACAATTTTATCGACCTGTTCATTGAAGTCGCGTTGGAAAATCTTGGTCAAGGTCGCAAACTGGTCCTTTCCAAGTTCGGAACCTTGATCATCAAAAAGAAAAATAAAAAGAGGGTCATCAATCCGATCACCCGTCAGCCCATGATCATTGCCCCGACCAAAATAGTCAAATTCATCCCGGCGGAGAACTTGAAGCGCAAGTTTGAGGGAAATGGTTGAGTTCAATGAAGGGCATTTAAAACGGGTCGCTTTTCACCTGCTGACTTTTAAAAACCCAAGAGCCAGGCTCCATCTGCTTAAAAACAAGGTCAGCGCCGCCGATTTTTTTTGCCTGGGAGCGCGGCAGCTGGAGCTGATCGGTCTTCAGCCGGCCGAAATCAAGGCCATGAGCGAACGCGGCTGGGGTGTTGCCGAAAACGAGGTGGCGCGGCTGGAAAAAAATGGGCTGCAAATCATTTTCAGCGAGGAGGAAGACTTTCCTCCCTTGCTGGGACAAATCTACGATCCCCCCGACCTGATCTATTTTACCGGCAATCGGGAATTTTTGCGCAAGAAGAAGCTGGCCGTTGTCGGTTCGCGGCGCGGGGGCGCCTACGGCCAGAGCGCCTTGAACCGCATCCTGCCCGACTGCTGCCGGGCGGGGCTGGTCATTGTTTCCGGCATGGCCTACGGCATCGATTCCATGGCCCACAAGCTGGCGGTCAGGGAAAACAGCGGCACCATCGGCGTCAATGCCGGCGGCTTGCTGCATCTGTATCCCCAGGGCAATCTGGCCTTGATTAAAAAGATCATCGATTCTGGCGGCATCATCAGCGAATTTCCCCTGGACGTAATCCCGCGGCCGTTTCTCTTTCCCATCCGCAATCGCATCATCGCCGGTATTTCCCAGGCGGTTCTGGTCGTGGAAGCGGCGCTGCGCAGCGGTTCGCTGATCACGGCCAGGCTCGCCCTGGAGCAAAACCGCGAGGTGATGGCAGTCCCGGGCAACATCGATTCCTCCCTGAGCCAGGGGACGAATTACCTGCTGCAGCAAGGCGCCAAATTAATCCAAAACTCCGTTGATTTGCTCGACGAGTTCGGGCTGAGCTGCCCGCTGCGGCCGCGAAATGAGGCGGTGCTCTCTTTCAGGGAAAAGAAAATACTTGACTTGTGCGGGGAAAATGAGTTAAAAGGTATCGACTTTTTGGTGGATGCGCTCGATTGGCCGGCAGCGGAAATCATCTCGCTTTGCATGGGATTGGTTTTGAAAAATCTGCTGGTTGAAGAAACGGGCGGCTACCGAAGGATGGCGTATGGCTAAAAAAACGTTGGTGATTGTCGAATCTCCCGCCAAGTCGAATACGATCTCCAAGTATCTGGGCGACGGGTACATGATCGGGTCGTCGATGGGGCACGTCCGCGACCTGCCGGTCGAGGTCCTGGGAATTGACGTGAAGAACAATTACAAGCCTTTTTACGTCGATTTGCCCGGGAAAGCGCAGGTGATCAAGGATTTGCGCCAGCTGGCGCAAAAAGCGGACAAGATCCTGCTGGCGTCGGACCCGGATCGCGAAGGCGAAGCCATCGCTTTTCATCTGCAGGAAATTCTCAAAAAGGACAACGAGAATATCTTCCGGGTGCTTTTCAACGAAATCACCCGCTCCGCCATCCTGGCGGCGGTCGAAAATCCCTTGACCATCGACCCGCGCAAGGTCGATTCCCAGCAGATGCGCCGCTTGCTCGACCGCCTGGCCGGGTACAAGATCAGTCCGGTCCTGCAGAGAAAAATCGGCGGGCCGCTGTCGGCCGGGCGCGTGCAATCGATTGCCCTGAAACTGATCGTGGAAAGGGAAAAGGAAATCAGGGCCTTTGTTTCCGAAGAATACTGGACCGTCGCCGTCGAGCTGGAAGGAAGCCAGCCGCCCGCCTTTACCAGCAAGCTGGAAAAATGCGACGGCAAAAACGTGGCCATCGTCTCCGGCGATGCCTGCACAGTCGTTCTGGACGAATTAAGGGCCAATCCCTATTGCCTCGACCGCATCCAGAAGAAGCTGAAAAAACGCAAACCCCTGCCGCCGTTGATCACTTCGACCCTGCAGCAAGAGGCCTTCCGCCGCTTCAAGTTCCCGGTAAAGAAAACGATGCAACTGGCCCAGCAGCTGTACGAAGGGGTGAACATTCACGGCGGCGAGACCACCGGTTTGATCACCTACATGCGCACCGATTCCTTCCGCATCGCGGACCAGGCCCGCGACCAGGCCCGCGAGTGGATCGTCGCCAACCTGGGCAAGAAGTTTTACCCGGCCGCGGCCAACACCTTCAAGAAGAAAGCCAAAATCCAGGATGCCCACGAATGCATCCGTCCCACCACCCCCTTTCACGCCCCGGACGGCATCAAGGCCGATCTGAACCCGAGCCAGCTGAAGATCTACCAGCTGATCTGGGAGCGTTTTTTCGCCTCGCAGATGGCGGCGGCCGAAATCGAGGAAACCCAATTTGATGTCCGCAACGGCCGCTACCTGTTCGTGACCAAGGGCGAGATCGTCAAGTTCAAGGGCTTCCTGGCCATGGCCAAGGGCGAGAGCGAGCAGACCGTCCTGCCGCTGCTGCAGGAAAAGGAGATCCTGAAATTGCTCGCCAGCGACGACAAGCAGAATTTCACCAAACCGCCGGCCCGCTACAACGAGGCGTCGCTGGTGAAGGTGCTGGAGGAAAAAGGCATCGGCCGCCCCTCCACCTACGCCAAGATCATCGAGACGCTCAACAAGCGCGAATACGTGTACAGCGAGGAGAAGAAATTCGTTCCCACCGATTTGGGCATCAATGTCGTCGATTACCTGGAAGAGAATTTCAAGGACATCATGAACTTCAATTTCACCGCCGAACTGGAAAAGAAACTCGACCAGGTGGCCGAAGGCGAGCTGGACTGGGTGACCGGGATCGACCAGTTCTACAAGAAACTGGCGCTGGACCTGGCCAAGGTCAAGGACGGGAAAAAGGTGGAGCTGCTGACCGGGGAAAAATGTCCGAACTGCGGCGGCGGCCTGCTTAAAAAATATTCCCTTAAAACCAGGGGTTGGTTCATCGGCTGCTCCCGCTACCCGCAATGCACCTACACGGCGCGGGTCACGCTCAAAGACGAAAAGATCAGCCCCGACGAGATCCAGGAAAAGAAATGCCCCCTGTGCGCCAAGCCGTTGATCAAGAGGTATTCGCGCAAAACCGGGCAATACTTTATTGGCTGTTCGGGTTTTCCGGCCTGCACGCATATCGAGACCAGCCAGGAGGATTTGGGCGCCTGCCCCCAGTGCGGCAAGCCCCTGACCAAAAGATTCTCGCGCAAGACCAGGCGCTATTTTGTCGGCTGTACCGGTTACCCTGAATGCAGGTTCATCCAGAAAAGGTGAAAAGCACGGTCACCATTATCGGCGGCGGGCTGGCCGGCGTCGAGGCCGCTTACCAGATTGTCAAGCAGGGCGTGGCGGTGGAGCTGTTCGAGATGCGGCCGCAGGTGATGACCGAGGCCCACGGCAGCGGTTTCCTGGCCGAAATGGTCTGCAGCAATTCGCTGGGTTCCAATGAGATCACATCCGCATCCGGGCTGTTGAAGCGCGAATTGAAAATGCTCGATTCCTTTTTTCTGCGTCACGCCGAAAAATTCAAAGTCCCGGCCGGGAACAGCCTGTCGGTCGATCGCATGGAGCTGGCCGCGGCCATTACCGGGGAGTTGACCGCCCTGCCCGGGGTCACCGTCAGGCGCCAGGAGGTGAAGGAGATTCCCAGCCCCGCTTTCCCGCTGATCATCGCCAGCGGTCCATTAACCAGCCCCGATTTTGCCAAGACCCTTTCGGACCTGACCATGCGCAAGAACCTTTTCTTCTATGATGCCACCTGCCCGTTGCTCAGGGCCGAAAGCATCGATTTTGCCAAATTGTTCGCCGCCTCGCGCTACGAAAAGGGTGATGCCGATTTTTTCAACATCGCCCTTGACGAAGGGCAGTACGCCTCGTTCGTGCAGAACCTGGTGGCGGCGGAAACGGTGCAAGCTCGTGAATTTGAAAAAAACGCTTTTTTTGACGCCTGCCTGCCGGTAGAGGAAATCGCCCGTCGTGGAGCGCAATCGCTGGCTTTCGGCCCGCTGAAGCCCGTCGGCCTGATCGATCCGCGTAACCAGCGGCGGCCCTATGCCGTGGTGCAGTTGCGCCAGGATGATTTGAAAAAGGAATTCTACCAGCTGGTGGGATTTCAGACGCGGCTGAAGCATGGCGATCAGAAAAGAATTTTCCGCATGCTGCCCGGACTGGAGAATGCCGAGTTCGAACGCTTCGGGCGCATGCACCGCAATACTTATATCAACGCTCCCCTGATCATCAACCATTTTTCCCAGTATAAAAAAAATGAGCGGATTTACTTTGCCGGCCAGCTTTCCGGGGTGGAGGGCTACGTGGAATCGGTTGCCTCCGGCTTGTGGTGCGGCATTTCCGCCGGCCGGGCGGCGTCGGGAAAGCCCCTGCCGGCGCTCCCCGAAACGACGGCATTGGGTTCGCTGCTGGGATATATCGCCCATGCTGGCTGGAATGACTTCCGGCCCACCAAGTTCACTTTCGGACTGCTCGCCGATAACGGCGTGGAATGCAAGGACAAAAAAAGAAAGAAGGAGCTGAAAGCCGAACGAGCCGGCGAGGCGCTGGAACAATGGAAACGGAACTCGGCAACATAGACAATTACCTGGCTTATCTGCGCGAGATCAAAAAGTATTCCGCGCATACCGTCAAGGCCTACGGGATCGATATCCGTCAATTCTGCCGCTATTTTTCCGAAAACAAACTCCCGGTCAATGCGAACACGATCCGCGATTTCCTGGCATCCGTCTTTTCTCAAAGGAAAAACAAGGCCACGCTGGCCCGCAAAATTTATGCGGTCAAATCCTTCTACGCCTACCTGGTCAGGACCGGGGTGCTGAAGAGCAATCCGCTGGAGGGCACGGGCACGCCCAAGCTCGACCGCAAAATACCGCAGATCCTGACCGAAGGCGAGATGATGGAATTTCTCGACGCCTTGCCCGAAAAAAATTTTTTGCAACTGCGCAACAAGGCGCTTTTCGAGTTTTTGTACGCCACCGGCCTGCGCATTTCGGAATTGACCGAATTGAAAATCATTGACGTCCATTTCGGCGAACGGCTGGTGCGGGTCATGGGCAAGGGGAAAAAGGAGCGGCTCGTCCCCTTCCACGAACAGGCGGCCGGGGTGTTAACGCGCTATTTGCAGTGCCTGCGCAGCGACAAACGCTACCAGGGCGAACGGGTCTTCGTCAACGCCCGGGGCGGAGCCCTCAGCCAGCGTTCGGTGGAGCGCATCCTGCCGCAGGTCTACCGGCTGCTGAGCGGCTCCCAGCGTCCGATCTATCCCCACCTGCTGCGCCATTCGTTCGCCACCCACCTGCTGCAGCGCGGGGCGAACCTGCGCGTCATCCAGGAATTGCTGGGGCACGCCAACCTGGCCACCACCGAAAAATACACGACCTTGAATTTTGGCGACCTGCTCAAAACCTATAAGAAATTTCATCCCCGGGAAAATCCATGAAGCGCAAATGGCTTTTTTTTCTGCTGAAGTTCGTTTTCGGCTTCGGCCTGCTGTTCTATCTTGTGTTTTTCAGCGCCAAGCCGCGGGAAATCATCGTTGTTTTCAGCCACGCTTTCTGGCCCATGGCCCTGCTGGCTTTTTCCCTGCACAGTCTCGGCCTGTATTTTTCGGCCAAGCGCTGGAAGCTCATCCTCGATGAAAAAGGGGGCGGTTTTTCTTTCTGGCAATTGATCCAGTCGCTGCTGGTGGGGACTTTTTTCAATCATTTCCTGCCGACGCGGTTCGGCGGTGATGTCGTCAGGATCAGGGATACGCGCCACATCGAGCAGGGGCTGACCGCGTCGCTGGCGGTGGTGGTCTACGAGCGCATGAGCGGCATCGTGGCCCTGCTGTTGATGGCCATGTTTTCGTCGTTTTTAAAAATCGGCTTCATCAAGGAGCTTCCCCTGCTTTACGTTTCCCTGCTGGTCAGCATGGCCGGGATTGCGGTGTTGTGGCTGGCCTGGAAAATATTGCCGCGGGGATTCCTGGCCGGCATCGGCTGCCGGCGCCCGTGGCTGCAGAACGTCCTGTTGAAACTGGACATGTTCCACGGCATCATCCTCGATTTCCTGCAGCACAAACGCCTGTCGCAGAAGGTCTTCGGCTGGGCGTTCATCCTGCAGCTCAACGTGGTTGTTCATTATTTTTTCATCGGCCAGGCGCTGAAGATGACGCGCATCCCTTTCCTCGACTACTTTTTCTCCATTCCGATCCTGCTGTTCATCCTTTCCTTCCCGGTGTCGATCAACGGCATCGGCGTGCGCGATTTTTTCCTGATCAAGCTTTTCGTCTATTACGGCTATCCGGCTTCCTACGCCATCGCTTTTTCCATGCTCGATGTCGCCTTTAACCTGCTGCTGGGAATCGTCGGCGGCCTGATCTACATTTTTCGTAAAAAATGAAGCGAACGCTCATTACCATGGCCGTCGCCTGGGCGCTGATCTTTTCCAGCTCCCAGGAAAAACTGCGCGACATCAACCTCGAAATCCAGAAACTGACCGACCAGCTCGCAGCCAGCCGCCAGGAAAAGGCATCCATTTTGAATGACATTTACACCCTGGAACTGGAGATGGACGTGGCCGCCATCGAGGTGAACAAGCTCAATTTGCTGCTTTCCGACACCCAGGAAAAAATCGATCTCAAGCAAAAGGAAGAAGCCGAGCTGCGGGAAAAAGTCGCGCGCTCCCAGGAAAACGTCAAACGCATCCTGCGGGTCTTGTACAAGATGGGCGAACTGGGCTATGTCAAACTCTTCATCCAGATCGGAAACCTGGATCAACTGTTCAGGAATTACCGTCTGATCGTGGCCTTGATGGAGGACCGCGTGATTGAGATCAAGACCATCCGCCAGGGCATCGCCCGGCTGCAGAAAATCAAGGCCGAGCTGAAGACCGAGTTGGACCGCCTGTCCGGCTTGAAGGGCGAAAAGGCGGCCAAGCTGGGCCGCTTGAACCGATTGAAACAGGACAAGCTGGCCGTTATTTCCAGGATCAACCGTCAGCGCGACCTGAACGCCCAGCTGCTGGAGGAACTGAAAGAGGAAGAAGCGAAGCTGACCGATTTTCTGAATCAGAAAAGCGGATCGTTGGCGGCCGATAAAGTCAATTTCGCTTCCCGGCGCGGCAAACTGGCCTGGCCGCTCCAGGGCGACATCATCTCCGCCTTCGGGAAAAAAAAGAGCTCCCGCTTCAACACCTATACCTTCAACAACGGCATCGAGATCAAACCGCTGCATGGCGACGAAATCAAGGCAGTCCATGGCGGCGAGATTATTTTTTGCGACTACTTCAAGGGCTACGGGAATTTGCTGATCATCCAGCACCCGGGGAATTTCCATTCTCTCTACGGCCATTGCGAAAAATTTTTCAAAAAGCAGGGCGACCCGGTCGAACCCGGCGAAACGATCGCCCTGGCCGGCAATTCGGGCTCCTTGTACGGAAAATCCCTGTATTTTGAAATCAGGCAGAGCCTGAAGCCTCAGGACCCGTTGTCGTGGCTCGAGAAAAAGTGATAGAATCGCACCTTACGCCAGCAGAATGAAAAGCAAAAAAAAGAGCTCCAGCCATGCGGCGCCCAGGGCGGCCGCGATCTCCTTCATTATTTTCATCGTCGTCGCCCTGGCCACGGTGGTGCTGCTCGAATTTCTCGATTACCGGGCCGGCCGGTATTCGCTGATTTTCACCAAAGTCATTCCCTTGCGGCAAGCGCTGGGGACGAGCGACAAGTTCGACCGCGAATGGACCGAAACCCTGGTCCGCGACAAGGTCGAATTTGATTTTTTCAAGGACCGGGAGGGGATCGTCCATTTCAAGATCAAGGTGGCCGATGCCAACTACCTCCCCCTGGCAAAGGAACTCCATCAGCTGGTGGAAAAATACCGCGGCCTGTCCCGCCTGAGCGAGGTCCAAGGCATGAAGGAGCAGACCATTTATCTGTACCAGGTCCGCTTTGACCGGCAGCTCACCCATGTCATCCTGTTGAGCCGAAATTTTGCGAAGGCGGCTGAAGGCCCGGCCAAGGTCGAAGCGCCCGCTGCGGCGGTAAAAGCAAGCGCGACGAGCAAAAGTCCCCGCCTGGCCTTGATCATCGATGATGTCGGCTACACCGATTCGCTGGCCGAGCAATTGCGCGACCTGAACATCCCCCTGACCGCGGCCGTCATCCCCTCGGCTCCTTACGCCCTCGGCCAAGCCGAAAGGATACATGCCTACGGCCTGGAGGAGATCATCCATTTGCCGATGCAGCCTCAGGACCCGGCCAATCACCATCCCCGCGACGAGTTCGTCCTGAGCGATTCGAGCCCGGCCGAGATCGCCGCCCTGATCGAAAATGCCCAAGCCATGGTTCCCTACGCCCGCGGCATGAACAATCACATGGGCTCGCTGATCACTTCCGACCCCGAGGCGATGCAACGGGTGCTGGAACTGGTGAAAAAGACCGGACTGTTCTTCATCGATTCCAAGACCACTTATGAAACCGTCGCCTTTGCTCTGGCCCGGAGAATGCAGATCAAGACCGCCATCCGCGATATTTTTCTCGACGACGAGCAGAACTACATGTACACGAGCAACCAGATAAAAAACCTGGTCGAGCTGGCCCGCAAGAACGGGCATGCCCTGGCCATCGGCCATCCGTTCGCCTCGACTTTGGCCGCCCTGCGCGACGCCGTTCCCTGGCTGAAGCAGCAGAAAGTCGGGATCGTCTTTGCATCGCATCTCCTGGAATAATTCTTTCAATCAACTATTCATCCTCACTATGGTATGATGGGACAAAGGAGCAGGGGGGCGGCAACCGCCCATTTCCAGTCTGCGGCCGACCTGTGCGCTGTACAAGGAGGTGCGGAATGAAAGCACACGAAATAGGGTATCAAATTTATGGCGACGATATGCAGGTGGTGGAAGTGGAGCTGGATCCGGGCGAGACGGTGGTGGCCGAAGCCGGGGCCATGAACTGGATGGAAGATGGCATCACCTTCGAAACCAAGCTGGGCGACGGCTCCAAGCCCGAGGCCGGTCTGCTGGACAAGCTCCTGCAGGCAGCCAAGCGCACCATGACCGGCGAATCCATCTTTATGACCCACTTCAGTAACAGCGGCAGCACCAAGAAGCGCGTGGCCTTCGCCGCCCCCTATCCGGGCAAGATCGTCCCCATCGATCTGGCCGCCCAGGGCGGTGAACTGCTTTGCCAGAAGGACGCATTTTTGTGTGCCGCCCTGGGCATTGGCATCAACATCGCTTTCACCAAGCGCTTCGGTGCCGGCCTTTTCGGCGGCGAGGGCTTCATCCTGCAGCGTCTGCAAGGCGACGGCATGGTGTTTGTCCATGCCGGGGGAACGATCATCGAAAAGGAATTGAACAACGAGACCATCCGTGTTGACACCGGCTGCATCGTCGCCTTCACGCCGGCACTGGATTACGACATCGAAATGGCAGGCAATCTAAAATCCATGTTCTTCGGAGGTGAGGGCTTGTTCCTGGCCACGCTGAA
The DNA here is from genome assembly GCA_026393795.1 of Candidatus Aminicenantes bacterium. NCBI lineage: Bacteria > Candidatus Aminicenantota > Candidatus Aminicenantota bacterium. Next base: position 13,341 of record JAPKZL010000284.1, read on the forward strand.
GGGACGGGGTAAACTGTATCTCCAGACCCTGCCTTTCTCGCGGCTGGCTGACCGCATCATCAGTGCTTCCAAAGTCGGCTTGGGCCGTCAGAAGGATGAGGGGTCAGTGCTGGGTTCGCTGGGCAAGATTATCGGCGGCAAATAGTGTGACACGGCCTGGATGGTCCTGGCCGTCCAAAGGACAGGAAGGCTAGGTTGACAACAAACGTTTTTAGTAATAAAATAAGTATTCCAGTCAGGAGGAAAAATGGCATTAACAATTAATGATACCTGTATCAGTTGCGGCGCTTGCGAAGCGGTGTGTCCGACCAGTGCGATCTCCCAGGGCGACCAGTTTTACGTGATCGACGCCAGCAAGTGCGTCGAGTGCAAGGGCCATTTTGACGAACCCCAGTGCGCCTCGGTTTGCCCTACCGATTCCTGCGTTAAATAAATTTCTCAGTTTTTAAAATTATCCCCGGCCGCAGAATGGGCGGCACGGGCATAAGATGTGATTTTGGACGATCTAAAAACCAACCCGTTTAAAAAGTACGCCGTTAATTTCCTGCTGTTTTTCCTGACCCTGCTCGCCACCTTGGTCATCGGCGTTCAATACCATATCAGTTATCACTCGCTCACCCTTCCTGCCGGAAGCGGTTTTTTCACTTTTCTTTGGCGCCACCCGGCCGCCTGGCTGTGGGGCTTCGCCTATTCTTTTTCATTGCTGGGGATCCTGCTTGTCCATGAGCTGGGTCATTTTTTTGCCTGCCGTTTTCACCGCATCGAGGCCACCCTGCCGTTCTTTATTCCCGCCCCGACCCTGATCGGCACTTTTGGCGCATTTATCAAGATCAAATCGCCGTTTTCTTCCAAAAAAGCCCTTTTCGATGTGGGCCTGGCCGGTCCCCTGGCCGGATTTCTGGCGGCGCTGCCGGTTATATTCGCCGGCATTTCCCTTTCGCGGATCGTTCCAAAGGAATCGCTGCCAGCGGGCATTTCTCTGGGCGAACCGCTAATTTTCAAGCTGATCACCTGGCTCGTTCTAGGCCCGGCCGCCGCCCGTCAGGACATCCTGGTTCATCCCATGGCCTTTGCGGGCTGGTTCGGGCTTTTGGCCACCGCCTTCAATCTTTTCCCCATCGGCCAGCTCGACGGCGGCCATATCCTTCATGCTTTGGTCGGAAAAAAGTCATACCATGCCGGAGTGGCCTCGATCGTCATCATCGTGGTGCTGGGGATCTTCTGCTGGCAGGGGTGGCTTTTTTGGGCGCTGATCGTCACCATGGTCGGCTTGCGTCATCCTCCGATTTACGATGATGAAAAAATCGACACTAAGCGGAAAATCCTGGCCGGGCTTGCCCTGCTCATCTTCGTGCTTTCCTTCACCCCGGCGCCCATCGTGCTGGCCCCATAAACCGGGAAATGGCTTTGAAAATCGCCGGCGCCTGTGCTATGATTTCCTGATGAAGAAGGCCTTTGACCGCTATATCCTCAAGGAAATCGCCTCTCCATTCGCCGTCGGACTGCTGGTTTACACCCTCACCCTGCTGACCAATCAAATCCTCCTCCTTTCCAAGACCCTGATCGCCAAGGGCGCCAGCGCCGGCATGGTTTTCAAGATTCTGTTCTTCCTCCTACCCGACATGCTGTCGTTCACCATCCCCATGGCCACCCTCATGGGCGTTTTAGCCGGGATGAGCCGCCTGAGCTCGGATTCCGAAATCGTGGCCTTCCGGACCATGGGCATCCACAACCGCAAGATACTGAAGCCGGTGCTGTTGTTCTCGCTCGGCACCTGGCTGGTCTCTTCGTGGCTGCTCATGTTCCTGGCTCCCGAAACCAACTACCGTTTCAACAAGCTGTATACCGAGGTGGTGCTCTCGCAGACCATCTCGGGGATCAAGCCGGGCATCTTCTATCAGGACCTGCCTTTCCTGAGCCTCTATTTCCGTGACCAGGATCGCGACGGCGAATGGCAGGACGTGTTCCTGTGTTCGATGAAGAACCCCGAAGAGGACACGCTGATTTTCGCCAAAAGAGGGCGCTTCGATTACAAGCAGTTCCAGAAAGATAATTACATCGAGCTTTTTGACGGGGTCATCCACACCTATAAAAAGAAGGACCCGGCAAAATACGCCCTGACTTTTTTTTCCCAGAAGACGGAAATGATCAGCAACCTGGTCAACTTCCGCCAGAACCGGCGCAGCATGCAGCTGGTATTCCCCGAACTGGTCCGCCGGCTGCGGGAAAACCCGGGCGATGTGCTGCTGAGCCTTGAATTTCATAAAAAATTCGCCCTGCCCTTTGCCTGCCTGGCCCTGGGGTTCCTCGGCCTGTCGCTGGGAATTTCCACTAAGAAAGGAGGCAAAACCAGCGGTTTTGTCATCTCGCTGGGGATCATTTTCGTCTATTACGTGATGATGACCGCCAGCCGCAACATGATCGTCAAAAAAATCGTTTCCCCCTTCTGGGGTTCCTGGGCGCCGACTTTTTTCCTGGTGGCGGTCGGCATCCTGCTCTACCGCTTTGCGGCCAGGGAAAAAGAGATCAATTGGGAGAAGGTCGTTGCCTTCCGCTTGTGGCGCAAGGAGCGGTCCGGGTCGGCCGTTCCGGGAAAAGGCGGCTTGGGCAAGGGCTCATGGTCGCGTTGGCTGCCGCTGCGCATCCTCGACCGCTATGTGCTGCGGCGCATGCTTACGGTGTTCGCGCTGGTCTTTTCCTCGCTGCTGCTGGTTTTTTATATCATCAACATCCTGGAACTGATCGACAACGTCATCGAGAACAAGGTGCCCTTTTTCTATGTCTTGAAATACGATTACTACATTACCCCGGAGATCGTCACCATCATCCTCCCCATTTCCGTTTTGACCGCGGTGTTGCTGACCTTTTCATTGATGAGCAAGAACAACGAGGTCGTCGCGGTCCAAGTCAGCGGCATCAGTCTTTTGCGCCTGGCCCTGCCGGCCGTTTTTCTGGGGCTGTTCTTTTCGCTGTGCACCTATTTTATCCAGGAGAATGTCCTGCCCGAAGCGAACAAAAAATCGGGGCAGATACTGGACGTGATTCACAACCGCAAGTCGTTCACCGATGTCGAGTTCGCCCGCAACTGGCTGCTCGGGAAGGACAACCAGATCTATTTTTACAATTTTTATGAGAAGCGGAAAAAGCAGTTCGTCAATTTCAACATCCTTTATCTGAACCCCGATTTTTCGATCCAACGGCGGGTTTCGGCGCGAACGGCGCGCTGGCTGAGTGATAGCGAGCTGCTGCTGGGCAACGGTTTTGAAAGGAGTTTCCAGGACAATTTCCCGATCGCATACGCCACTTTCAGCGAGCGGAAGCTGGCCATCGCCGAAAGCAGGAGATTCTTCACCGACAGCGTCAGGTTTTCCAATACCATGAACAGCCAGGCGCTGAAAGGGTATATCGAATTCTTAAAAAAGAGCAGCAGCGATCCCCAGCGCTACCAGGCCCAGTTGTATTACAACTATGCCTTTCCTCTTTCGTCGCTGGTGATGGTCTTTATCGCCATCCCGTTTTCATTCCTGATGGGCAATCGCGGTGCGCTTTTCGGCATCGGCATCGCCGTGGGCATCTCCATGGTCTACTGGGGGACGCTGGGTATTTTCAGCTCCATGGGCTCGATGGCGGTGCTCTCGCCCCTGCTTTCGGCTTTCGCGCCGTTGCTCCTGTTCTCGGCCATCTCTTTCGTGCTGTTCCTGTATATCAAGACCTGAAGCGTCATCCGCTCCGATTCCGGTATGGGCCGTGTTTTCAAAACGGCCGAAAATGTGATAGAATTGAGCATCGTGATGACTGCATTCAGGAAGCAGAGGTGAAAAATGGAGAAAGAAGAGTTAAAAGCCAACCAAGACGCCCAGGAGCGCCGCGGCAAGAAAAAACCGTCGCCCAAAAAAAACAAACTGACCCTGGTTCCCCTGTACTGCAAGGGCTGCGGCTTGTGCGTCGATATCTGCCCGACCGGAACCCTGCAGCTGTACGACGATCCGAAAAATAAATTCGGCGCCTCGGTGATCATCGATGCTCCCGATTACTGTATCGGTTGTAAAATGTGTGAACTGCAATGCCCCGATTTCGCCATTTTCGTGAATTACGAGGAAGCAAAAAAAGAAGGTGCCCAATGAGCCAACGCAAGGTCTTGCAAGGCAACATCATCATCGCCAAGGCGGCGCTGGCCGCCGGCTGCGATTTTTTCGCCGGCTATCCCATCACCCCTTCCTCGGAGATCGCCCAGTACATGTCCAAGGAGATGCCGAAAATGGAGCGGACCTTTATCCAGATGGAGGACGAGATCGCTTCGCTGGGTGCTTGCATCGGCGCTTCCCTGGCCGGAAAAAAAACCCTGACGGCCACCTCCGGTCCGGGATTTTCCCTGATGCAGGAGCACATCGGCCTGGCGGTCATGGCCGAAGTGCCGGTCGTCATCGTCAATGTCATGCGCGGCGGCCCTTCCACCGGCATGCCCACCAAGCCGGCCCAGGCCGACATGATGCAGGCGCGCTGGGGCACCCACGGCGACCACCCGATCATCGCCCTGTACCCGGCTTTTTCCGAGGAGATTTTCAGCGAAACGGTGCGGGCTTTCAACCTGGCCGAAAAATACTGGAATCCGGTGATCTTGCTCCTGGATGAAGTCCTCGGCAAGGCCCACATGGACGTGGAGATCCCCGAACCGGGAAGTTATGACGTGTATTGGGAAAAGACCCACGAGATCAGCGATTTGAATATTTATGATCGCAAGCTCGGGGAAAACCCGCCCCGGATCGATTTTTTTCACGGCTACCCGATCCATATCGACAGTCTGGAGCACGACGCGCACGGCTGGCCTTCCTTCGATGCCAAGACGGTCGACAAGATGCAGAAACTGCGCATGCAGAAGATCTACCAGAACCTGGACGATATCATCAAGTACAAGGAATATTTCCTGGATGACGCCGAGGTCCTGGTCTTCAGTTTCGGCATCTCGGCCCGTTCCGCCCTGGCCGCCGTCAAAACGGCCCGCGAACAGGGAATCAAAGCCGGGCTGTTCCAGGCATTGACCGTGTGGCCTTTCCCCCGCGCCGCCATGCAGGAGCGGTTCAAGAAAACCAAGAAAGTGCTGACCGTGGAGATGAACATGGGGCAAATGAAATACGAAGTCGAGCGCATCGCCCCCGACGACGTGGAGAAGCAGACCCTGCTGCGCGCCAACGGCATGCCCTTCTCCCCCGACGAGGTCCTGGAAGCCATCAAGGAGTTTGCCAAATGAGAGACTACGAAAAATATATTCGTTACCGCACGTTTCCCACCCCCTGGTGCCCCGGCTGCGGGGACGGCGTGATCCTGAAGTCCATCGCCATGGCCTTTGCCGACCTGAAGCTCGACCCCGACAACATCGTCGTCGTCGCCGGCATCGGCTGTTCGGGCCGCATGCCTACGTACTTCAATACCAATACGCTGCACACCACTCACGGCCGCGCCTTGACCTTCGCCACCGGCATCAAGCTGGCCAAGCCGGAGAAACTGGTGGTGGTCATCTCCGGGGACGGGGACGCCACGGCCATCGGCGGCAACCACCTGATCCACGCCGCCCGGCGCAACATCGGCATCAAGATGATCCTGATCAACAACGGCATCTACGGCATGACCGGCGGTCAGGTCTCGCCGCTGACGCCGCCGAAGTTCTTCACCGAGACCACCCCCTACGGCAACATCGAGCCGCATTTCAACATCCGCAAACTTCTGACCGGGGCCGAAGCCTCGTTCGTGGCCCGGGAGACGGTCAACCGCCTGATGCAGCTGAAGCAGGTGATCAAGAAATCGTTCCAGCACAAGGGCTTCTCCGTGGTCGAGGTCATGAGCAACTGCCACGTCAATCTGGGCCGGCGCAACAAGATGAAGAGCCCGCTGGTCATGACCAAATACATCGAGGACATCACCATGCCCATGGCCGACTTCGAGAAGCTGACTCCCGAAGAACAGGCGCCCAAGTATCCGCTGGGGATCTTCGTGGAGAATACGGAACGCATGGAGTACACCGATCTCTACTACAACCACATCGTGCCCGTGGCCCAGCAGTCCGGCGCCAAGGGGGAAAAATGAAAAAATATGAAATACGCTACGGTGCCGTCGGCGGCCAGGGGATCATCACCGCCGGCGCGCTGCTGGTGGACATCGCCGTGGAGATGGAGAACAAATTCGCCATCGAAAGCCCCACCTACACCGCCGCCGTGCGCGGCGGCCCGACCAAGGTCGACGTCATCATCTCCGACGAGAAGATCGACTTCCCCCACGCGCAGGCCATCGATTTTTTCCTCTGCACCGACCAGCGGCCCTACGATATCTACAAGGATCGCCTGAAGGACGACGCCATCGTGGTGCTCGATTCCCACCTGGTGCGCGAGATCGGAGACACCAAGCACTGGAAAGTGTACCAGGTGCCCATCATCAACGAAACCAAGGTGGGGGCGGGAAACGTTGTGCTGACCTCGGTGGTCAGCCTGGCCGTCACCCAGAAGCTGACCAACGTGATCAGCTACGAGCACATGGTGGCGCACATCAAGCACTGGGCGCCGAAGGGCGCGGTGGAGATGAACCTGAAGGCCATCGAGGTCGGGATGAACCTGGTCAAATAGGATGAATTTTCCCGCCGTCGCCGAACAGATCGACCTGCTCAAAAAAGGGGCCGGGGAGATCATCAGCGAAGAAGACCTAGAGAAGAAACTCGCCCGCTCGCTGAAAACGAAAAAACCGCTGCTGGTCAAAGCCGGCTTCGATCCGACCGCGCCCGATATCCACCTGGGGCATACCGTCCTGATCCGCAAGATGAAGCATTTTCAGGACCTGGGGCACACGGTCGTCTTCCTGATCGGCGACTTCACCGGACTGATCGGCGATCCCAGCGGCAGGAACAAGACCCGTCCGCCGCTCAGCCGCGAAGAGATCGATGCCAATGCCCAGACCTACAAGGAACAGATCTTCAAGCTGCTGGATGCGAAAAAAACGGTGATCGATTTCAACTCGCGCTGGCTCGGCGCCCTCACTCCGGTGGAGATCATCAAGCTGACCGCGGCCTACACGGTGGCGCGCATCCTGGAGCGCGACGATTTTTCCAAGCGCTACAAGAACGGCGACCCGATCTCGGTCCATGAACTGCTGTACCCGCTGATGCAGGGGTACGATTCGGTGGCGTTGCGGGCCGATGTCGAACTGGGCGGGAGCGATCAGAAGTTCAACCTGCTGGTCGGGCGGGAATTGCAGCGCCATTACGGCCAGGAGCCGCAGGTGATCCTCACCATGCCCTTGCTCGAGGGACTGGACGGAGTGCAAAAGATGAGCAAAAGCCTGGGCAACTATATCGGCGTCAATGAGCCCGCGGCCGAGATCTTCGGCAAGGTCATGTCGATCAGCGATGAATTGATGTTCCGCTATTACGAGTTGCTGACCGACACGCCGGCCAGGGAGATCACCCGGTTGAAGCAGGAGATTGGCGCCGGCAGGCTCAATCCCATGCAGGTCAAGATCGATTTGGCCAAATCCATCATCGCCGATTTCCATTCCCCGGCGCATGCCGCCGCGGCCGAGAAAGAATTCATCCGGGTTTTCAGGAACAAGGAAACGCCCGACGACGCGCTGCCCCTGAAACTGGAAGCCGACGAAACGCTGGTCGATTTCATCGTCCGCAACGGCATCCTCTCCTCGCGCGGGGAAGTCAAACGCATCCACGCCCAGGGAGGCATCTACCTGGACAACGAGCGCCCCGCAGAGATCGCGTTCACGCTGAAAAAAGGACAATCCTACCTGCTGAAGATCGGCAAAAGAAAATTCATTAAAATCAATTAAGCAGTTAGAGCCTTATAGCAAATTCTAAAATTTGTTCTAAAAAGCTAATAAATTTTAGAATTTGCTATCTAAGGCTCTTATCCAGCTCTGCTGGGTCAGATCGTCGCAAAAATCCGCTTGGCTTCGTGGGAGACCCGCATGTGGGGGTCTTTGGTCATCCTGAGGATATACTCCTTGACCTGCTCGCGATTCAATTTGGCCAAGGCTTCCAGGAGCTTCATGCGGACTTCGACGTTGGCGTCGGCCAGCAATGTTTCGCAGCTTTCCAGCAGCAGCGGGCTTTGCCGGTTGCCCAGAATTTCAACGATCGCCGCCCGCACGTACCACAGGGAATGCGGCAGCTGCTTGAGCAGTTTGCCTTCATCGATCCCGGGGCGCACCGACAGCTCCTTGACGATCAATTCCCTGGTTTTCAGGTTGTCCTCTCCCAGCATGGAAATCAGCAGGTCCTCGCCGGACTGGTTGGTCTCGCTGATGATGTTTTTAACCGTGGCCAGTCTTTTTTCCAAATTCTGCTTTTTGAGCAACTCCCGTTTCGGGAAGAAACCGAATGCGGTGTCGAAGCCGCGCTCGCTCAGGGCTTTCTTGCAGGCCATGTACACCGAGCTGTCCGGGTGCTGCAAAAAACTGCCGTAAAATGCCCGGTCTTGGAATTTTAATTCGCGCAGGATCTTCAAGGCGCAGGCCAGGCACTTGGAAGAGATGTCCTTGGTGAGTGCGACTTCCTTTAAAAATTCGATGCGCTTGCCTTTGTCCATCTGGGCGAATTGCTCGGTTTTCAGGAATTTCACCTGGCTGGCCGGCGACAGCTTTAAAAAATCGGTGAGCATGGCGTCACTGCAGCTTGCCGAGCAGGTGCCCCATTTTCTCTTTCTTGGTTTTCATGTAGGCCAGGTTTTCCTTGTTGGGCGCGACTTCCAGGGGGATGCGCTCGGCGATTTCCAGTCCATAACCGGCCAGGGCGATGTACTTGGCCGGGTTGTTGGTGATCAATTTCAGCTTTTTCAGCCCCATGTGGCGCAGGATCTGGGCGCCGATCCCGTAATCGCGCTGGTCGGCCTTGAAGCCGAGCTTGACGTTGGCCTGGATGGTGTCCAGCCCCTCCTCTTGCAGCCTGTAGGCCTTGATCTTGTTGAGCAGGCCGATGCCGCGCCCCTCCTGGTTGACCAGGTAGAGCAGGACGCCCCGCTTTTCCCGGCTGATCATTTCCATGGCGTATTGCAGCTGCTTGCCGCAATCGCAGCGCAGCGAGGCGAACGTATCCCCGGTCAGGCATTGGGAATGGACCCTGACCAGCACGGCTTCATCTCCGCTCAAATCGCCCTGGGTCAAGGCGATGTGCGTCTCCTGCTGGATGTGGTCGACGAAAGCGTGGATGGAGAACTCCCCCCAGCGGGTGGGCAGCTTGGCTTCGGCCACCATTTCGACCAAGGAGTCGGTGCTGACCCGGTACTTGATGATCTCTTCAACGGTGATGATCGGGATGGAGAATTTTTTTGAGAATTCGATCAGATCGGGCATCCGGGCCATGGTGCCGTCTTCCTTCATGATCTCGCAGATGACGCCGGCCGGGTAAAGGCCGGCGATCTTGGCCAGGTCGACCGACGCTTCGGTTTGCCCGGTTCGCACCAGTACGCCGCCGTCCCTGGCCCGCAATGGGAAAATATGGCCGGGGCGCGAGAGGTCCTGGGGCGTGGTCGTTTCGGCGATCAGGCACTGGATGGTGACGGCGCGGTCATAGGCGGAAATCCCGGTGGTGGTATTGCGCTTGGCGTCGACCGAAACGGTGAACGGGGTTTGGAAGTGCGAGGTATTGTCGTGGACCATCAGCGGCAGGTCGAGTTCATCGCTGCGTTTTTCGGTCAGGGAGACGCAGATCAAGCCGCGGGCCTCCTTGGCCATGAAATTGACGCTTTCCGCCGTGACCTTTTCGGCGGCGATCATCAGGTCGCCCTCGTTCTCGCGCTGCTCGTCATCGACGATGATGAGCATTTTCCCCTCTTTCAGGGTGGCGACGGCTTCGGGGACGGTAATGGTCATTTATCTTATCCTGCCTTGATTTGCCATTTTCACCGCCATTATATGGCAAACGAATATGCAAGGCAAGCAAATGCTGTTTTCAACCTAACATAAATCAATATTTTTCTGGAATTTTATGATTTATCTGCAAACAATATAAGGAACCTGATTTTTAAATCGAACCGGATATGGCGTTTATCCTGGAATGTTAAAAAGGTTCAGGCGCATACCAAGATCCGTATCCTTTCTTATTTTGTTATGGACAACCAATACCATGTAGCGCTACAGCAGGGCTCACTAAGCTACAAGATTTCAAGAATACAAGAACCGTCCCTCGATTCCCGATTCCACGAGACCGAAACTGAAAAGATGTATTCGAGTTTCCAGATGTGAGAGCATGATGAGAAGATCATCGTGTTGCCCCAAAAAAATGCAAACTAAAAAGGTTTGTTAAAACTGATTTAAAACTATTCCTTTGCGCAATTCTTATTGTTGTTCTTCAAGGATCGCATTCACGTGATCTTGGTCGAGAGAATACCAGGAGCCAGTGGCTGCATCGATAATAACGGGAACAAGGCCAGCCAAAATATCAAGGATGATCCAGCCTGCACCAACGGAACTTGAAATGTTTCGAGTGACTGTTTCATAACCCTCTTTTTTAAATTCGAGAGTATAGGTCTTGCTGGACTTCAACCGTAAAGTGATCGGGGTTTTCCCAAATAGCTCGCCATTGACATAAACCTTTGCTCCAGATGGATCGGAAGAAGCATCGAGGCTGCTGTTACTGCCTTTGAAAATTGCAGCACAACCAGAAAAAGCAATAGAGATGCAGACCAATAGCATGACAGTTACGATTTTTCTCATTGTTACTCTCCTTATAATTTTTGCAGTTGATTTTAATCACTTGCTGATAAAAATAATAATAGCAATTCAGAATAAATTTTCAAGTGAAGTAAGCATTTTATCGGTCAAAAAAACTATAAAATTTTTCATGGGCCAAAAAAAGGCCCAAATCGGTTTCGACTTGGAATTGAAAAACTAGGAAACGCTGTGTTGGCAAGCGCACCCGGCAAGGCTCGAACCTGCAGCCTGCCCCGTCCCGATCGAAAACGAGATGAAGAAACTATACCCGAGCTACGAGGTCTGGGACCCGGAGAACAAGATCATCGAGTTCCCAATTAGAATTGGTAGCTGACGGTTACTATTTAATGAAACAAGCGATATCAGAGCTGTCTAAAACATCGACATTGTCTTTTAATTCACTATAGACACCATGATTGAGAGTTAGAAGAACAACTTGGATCCCCTGTCTCCTCGCAAGTTTTATCGCCGGAATAAAATCGGAATCTCCAGTTACAATAATTATTCTATCGGCGATGTGTTGGTAGCTTATCCATGCGATATCTATTCCAATTTTAATGTCGACTCCTTTTTGATGGATGTCGTATTTATAATCACTTTCCTTAAATGCACCGCTTGTACTTGGCTTGACATTTTCCCTTAGTTTCCATCCTTTTACACTTAATTTCCCCTCCCTTACAGCAAAAAAATCTGTTCTCTTTAATTCATGCAGTAGTTTAATTCCATTGGCATATTCTTTCGATGATTTTAAATTGATTTTTTTTAGAGAGATCGGGTTGGTGAGTGTTTCATCTGAAGGAGGACAATCATAATAATACACTCGAAGCAAGTCGAAGTCTTTTGCATGCTTATCGTGAACATTTTTTATAAATTCTTGGACCTTTTTTGCATTTGTTGGAGCCTTTTTTTTTGGTTCAAACTTTTTTTTAAAAAATCCCCCATCAATCATTATGATCGATTTACTCATTTTCTCTCCAAAAAAAAAGGCCTCCGGGGACACCCGAAAGTGTTTAGATAAACCCCGTTGGCCTAAGTCTTATGTACTTCTTATATATTGGTTCTGACTAATTGTCAACATTTTTTTTGCAATTTTCTTTATTTTTATTTACTGCCCAAAAACTACCCCAAACTTATTTTACGAATGAATTAGAAAATCCGAAAACGCAGACCTGACAAGCGCACCCGGCAGGAATCGAACCAGCAGCCTGCTGATTAGAGTTTAGAATGCTTTTGGAAATTATATAGGTATTTGCCGATTAAATCAAGCTCGATGTTGACCCGCTGGCCGACCCGAAGCAAGCGCAGGTTGGTGCTGGCCAGGGTGTGGGGGATGATCTCCACCGCAAACCAGGACTCGCTGACTTCGGCGACGGTCAGGCTGACGCCGTTCAGGGCCACCGAGCCCCGTTCCACGATGAACTTTCGCCACTCCCTGTCGAGGAAAGAGAAATCGAAGCGTGAGTTCTGGTCGCCCTTGTTCAGTGCGCGCACCCGGACCGTGCCGTCGATGTGGCCGCTGACCAGGTGCCCGCCCAAAAGGCCGTTCGGTGTCACCGGGAACTCGATGTTCAGAAGCGCGCCGAGGGGCAGGTCGCCCAGGTTGGCGAGGCGCAAGGTGGGCGCTGCCAGGTTGAAGCGCAGCAGGTCGTTGTTTTTTTCTATCAGGGTCAGGCAGACGCCGTTGACGGCCAACGAGTCACCCACGGCGAGCGGCTTGTCCAAGGCGGCGCGGACGGTCAGGATGGGCTGGTTCTTTTTTTCCAGCTTGACCAGGGCGGCGGTGGCTGCGATCAGGCCGGTGAACATGAGGGAAAACCTCGCAGGATATGCCCCGCCGTCAATTCGATTTGTTCGCAAGCTGCCAGGCGCAGCGCCTGCGCCAGGCTGGCGCTCCCCGATTCATAGAGCTGCACCGAGGCCTTGCCGCCGATGAGGCGCCGGGAGATAAAGAGAATGACCTCGTCGAACAATCGCTGCCTGATGAAGGAATCGATGGTTTTTCCCCCGCCCTCGACCAGGACGGAAGCGATGCCGATGCGCTGGAGCGTCGCCAGCACCTCGCCCAAGATCAAGCCTTCGCTGTTTTCATTGACGAAAAAATGGCGGGGGACCTTCTGCGTCCGGTCGGCCGCCTTGCGGGAGCTGAAAATGATCAGCGGGAACTGCTCCTGCTCCTGGAAAACATGGAGGCGTTGCGAAAGGGAATTTTGTGTGTCGAGGACCACCCGGTAAAGGACCTTGTTGTTCCAGCCGGGCTCGCGCAGCGTCAGGCGCGGGTTGTCGGCAACGACGGTGTTGCGGCCGGCCAGAATGGCCGAAAACTCCCCGCGCAGGCTGTGGGACAACTGCCGCGATTCCGCTTCCGTGATCCAGCGCGAATGGCCGTTTTTGTCGGTCAGCTTGCCGTCAAGCGAGACTCCGGCATGGATGGCGACATAAGGCATCCGGGCCTTGACCGCTTTCAAATAGTGGCGGTTGATATGGGCGGCCCAATCGGGGCAGACTCCGCTGCACACCTCGATGTCGCTGTGGCGGAGCCGCTCCATGCCGCGGCCGTTGACCAGGGGATTGGGATCGCCGATGGCCGCGACCACGCGGCTTACTTTTTTGGCGATGATCAATTCGCTGCAAGGGGGCGTTTTGCCGAAATGGGAGCAGGGCTCCAGGGTTAGGTACAACGTCGTTCCGGGGACATGCACGTTTTCCAGGGCCATGGCTTCGGCGTGCGCTCGGCCATATGCCCGATGATAGCCGGTGGACACTATTTTGCCGTTTTTGACCACCACGGCGCCGACCATCGGGTTCGGCTCGGTACGGCCCATGCCCAGCAGGCTCAATTTCAAGGCGATTTTCATGAATTTTTCGTCTTCTTTTTGCCGGCGCGACAGGGAAACGGTTCTCGTTTTCATGGTCGGAGCAGCGACTCCACGAAATCTTTTTCCGAAAATTCCCAAAGATCCTCGGCGGCCTCACCGATCCCGGCGTAGCGCACCGGCAGCCCCAGGCGGTCGGCGATGCTGATGACCGTGCCGCCCTTGGCCGTGCCGTCCAGCTTGGCCAGCAGCAAACCGTTGATTGCGGAGAACTCGCTGAACTTTTCCGCCTGCGCCAGCGCGTTCTGGCCGGTGGAAGCGTCCAGGACCAGCCAGGTTTCGGCCGGCTGCAGCGGAGAAAACTTCTTGATGATCTTGACTATTTTCTGGAGCTCGCGCATCAGGTTTTCCTTGCTTTGCATGCGGCCGGCGGTATCGATGATCAGTAGGTCGAAATCCTTGTTCTGCCAGGACTGCATGCTGTTGAACACCACCGAGCCGGGATCGGCCCCTCGTTCTTCGCACACGACCGGGATGGACAATTTTTGTCCCCATAAAGCCAGCTGCGTGGCGCCGGCGGCGCGGAAGGTGTCGGCGGCGGCCATGAGGACCTTTTTCCCCCGCAGCTGGAAATAACGGGCCAATTTGGCGGCGCTGGTGGTCTTGCCGCTGCCATTGACTCCGACCAGCAAGATGACATTCTTGCCGTCGCCGTCCAGGACCGGGAGCCGGGGATGGGGAAATACAGTCAGCAATTCCCCCTTGAGCGCGTCAAGGCAATCTTGCTTGGGCGACGCGCGGCTGGTTTTTTTCCTCAGGCCGGCCATGATGCGGCCGACGACCGGCAGCGAAATATCGGCCAGGATCAGGAGCTCCTCGAGTTCGCTCAAGGTTTCCTCGTAATCCTTCGCGGACGCGGACGCGAAAAGCGAGGCGATTTTTGCATGCCAGGCCGTCTTGATGAGTCCCTTGAACGCCATGGAGGCATTATAATTGAAGCGTTGGCCCTTTTCAAATCGGCTGGCAGCCGCAGTGGATTTATCGGATGCCGGGACTAGAAGAAACCCACCACCAGCCCGACCAGGCCCGAGATCGCGTTCGTCCAGATGTCGTTGCTGTCAACCACCCGGTTGTGGAAAAAAACCTGCAGCAGCTCAAAGGCGAAGGCGGCGACGAAAAGGATGATGAGCGGCATGGGGGAAGATCCCTTTTTATTCTCCCGGCTCAGCAACATGCCCAGGATAAAGAATTCGGCGATGTGCAGGAAATTGGCGAAAAAGACCTTGTTCAGGAATATTCTTCTCTGAAAAAGAAAATAGAAGATGATGGCTGCGGCTAGGAGCACGGCGCTGATGTCCAGGGTTTTCCCGGTCTTGAGCGCCTTGAAGAGGGCCAGGGCAAAAAAAGCCGCCAGGATTCCCAGCAGGACATAATTGATGAAGTTGAAGCTCCTGATACTGACCAGCAGGTTTTTGAGCTGAACATGGAAGGGCAGCGTCACCAGCAGAGCCAGGATGTAAAGCAAGGAAAACTTGAACTTTTTCAACCCGGTTCCTTTTCGGCGCTGGGCGCGGTTGTCTTTTCAATGACCTTGGCTTTGATTTCCTCGAACAGGGTCGGATTTTCCTCAAACAGCTTGCGCACCGCTTCCTTGCCCTGGCCCAGACGGTTCTCGTTGTAGGAATACCAGGCCCCGGTCTTGCTTATTATTTCATAAAGAACTCCCAGCTCGATGATGTCGCTCTCCTTGGAAAAACCCCTGCCGTAATAGAGGTCGGTTTCCACCTCCTTGAAAGGCGGGGCCATTTTATTCTTGACAATCTTGATTCTTACCCGGTTGCCGACGACATCGGTTCCTTCCTTGATGGCCATGGTTCTTTTGATCTCAATGCGCATGGAGGCGTAGAATTTCAGCGCCCGGCCGCCGGTGGTGACTTCGGGATTGCCGACGAACATGCCGATCTTTTCGCGCAGCTGGTTGATAAAAACGAAGGTGGTTTTCGAGCGGGCGACGATGGCGGTCAGTTTCCTCAGCGCCTGGCTCATCAGCCTGGCCTGGAGTCCCATGTGGCTGTCGCCCATGTCTCCTTCCAATTCGGCTTTGGGCACCAGGGCGGCCACGCTGTCCACAACAATAATGTCGACGCCTCCCGAACGGACCAGAATCTCGGCGATCTCCAGCGCCTGTTCGCCCCAATCGGGCTGGGCAATGTACAGTTCGTCGATATTTACCCCAAGTTTCTGGGCGTACAGGGGGTCGAGGGCATGCTCGGCGTCGATGAATGCGGCGTAGCCTCCCGCTTTTTGGGCCTCGGCGATGGCGTGCAGGGCCAGCGTGGTTTTTCCCGATCCTTCCGGTCCGTAGACCTCGATGACCCGGCCGCGCGGATAGCCGCCGATGCCGGTGATGATGTCCAGGGCGATGCAGCCGGAGGAGATGGCGGGGATCTGCACCACTTCTTTTCCTCCCAGTTTCATGATCGAGCCCTTGCCGAATTGCTTTTCGATCTGCGATACGGCATTGTTCAGGGCGGTTGTCTTGTTGGTGTTTTCAGCCATGGAATCCTCCTTGCTGGCGATGGTTTATTGTATCAGGAATGGTCGGTAATTAAAAGTGCTTGCGTGTGTAGGGAACGCAAATTTGCGTTCCCTACGAATGAAATTCCCGGTCATTTTCATAATGATAAAAGGGTTATTTTTAGCCCTTTTTTCGCGAACAATTTGAAATGGTGGTCCATGGTGAGGATCTCCGCGCAGCCGGCGTTGACGAAGGAGCTGATGATGAACGCGTCAAATGCGGGCATGCCGGTCGTTTGCGCCACTTGGCCCGCCTGCAAGGCGGCAGCAGTGGTTATGGGCACGACTTCTACGGCTTTGGCGATATCTTCCAGAACGGTGGGCCAGGTTTTTAAATCGCCTTTTAGCAGTCTTTTTTTAAGTTCATAAAAGCAAAGAACCGAAGTAAGGAGTTCACGGTTCTCCCAAGCCTCCACCGCGGCCGAATGGCCGGCGGCCAGGGCATAGAAATAACTGGTGTCAATCCCGGTCAGCATCGGCTTTCGTCCTTTCGCGATGGAGCGTTTCCCAGTCTGCGGGCGCGATGGCCTGGCGGATGTGCGCCATGATCCGCTTCCTGGCATCGGTCATTTCGTTGCTCCTGAGGTATTCCTCCACGGCGCGGCTGATGATCCGCGAGACGGGGATGTCCCCGGAGCTGGCCCTGGCGCGCACCGCCTCCAGGACTTCTTTCTTCAGGTAAAAGCTCACTGCCGGCATTTTTTTCTCCACTAATATAATATCATAATATGATATGATTTTCAACAAAAAAATGCGCATGTTAAATAAAGTACTTGGTTGACGGTAGACGGTGTACGGTTGACGGAAAGAAAAAGGAGTTATGCGAAATTCCAAACTCCAAATACCAAATCCCAAATAAGCACCAAGCACCAATGACCAAAATCGTATGCAATTGAAAGAGGTTTTTTGTGAATTTCGAAAAGGTGATTTCGTTTGGATCATTGGAATTTGGAGCTTGGAATTTGTTTGGAAATTGGTGCTTGGGAT
Source organism: Candidatus Aminicenantes bacterium (assembly GCA_026393795.1). NCBI lineage: Bacteria > Candidatus Aminicenantota > Candidatus Aminicenantota bacterium. The sequence continues at coordinate 30,419 of JAPKZL010000284.1, forward strand.
TTCGTGCTTATTTCCTCACCGTAAACCGTTTGCCGTGTACCGTAAACCTAGCTACTTTCCCAGGTATTCGATCTTGTCAAACTCCTCGTCCTGTTTGTGATAGGTCTCGATCAATTCCTTCAGCGAGTTCAGCAAATGGATGATGTCGTTTTCGATCTCCTTCCTTTTAAACTGGAGGCTGTTGATCTCTTCCTTGATGGCCATTTGCCTGGTGAAGGCGTGCTTGACGATCTCTTCCGATTTCATCTCGGCGTCCTTGATGATCAGTTCGGCCTCTTTATGGGAGTTGATCTTGATCTCGCTGGAGAATTTCTGGGCGGCGATCAGGGTGTCGCGCAGGAGCTCCTCTTTTTTTTCGATCTTGGCCAGGCTTTCGCGCAGCTTCTCCATTTTCGTTTTCAGGGCTTCCTTTTCCTGGATTTCGCTCTCCATGGTTTCCACGATCTGCTGCAAAAAGTTCTTGACCTCGTCGGGATTGTAGCCCTTGAATTTTTTTGAAAAAACCTGGTTCAGAATTTCCTGGGGCGTTAATTTCATGACTCCTCCTTGTCCGCGCTGGCCCGGGTTCCGTTTTTCATCCGTTGCGCTTGCCGAACAGCGCCGTGCCGATGCGGACGATGGTCGCTCCCTCTTCGACGGCCACTTCGTAGTCGTGGCTCATGCCCATGGAGAGGTGCGAAATTTTGAGATTGGCAATGGCCATCTGGTTGATCTCATCTTTCAATTCGCGCAGCCGCGAAAAATAAGGCCTGACCTTTTCCGTATCCTCGAAATAGGGGGGGACGGCCATCAGGCCGGTGATGACCGTTTTGTTCAGGTTGGCGAGATAGGACAGCGCTTTTTTCAGCCCGTCGATGGTGAAACCCGATTTGTTTTTTTCTTCAGCGATATTGATCTCGATGAACAGCTCGACCGGCGTGTCGACCCGTTTGTGAATGTGTTCCAGCGACTTCACGCCGTCGACCGATTCGATCAGCTGAAAGGCAGTAAGTAGTTTGTTGATCTTGTTTTTCTGCAGCTTGCCGATGAAGTGCCAGACGATAGCGCTGTCGGCAAGCTGGCGCATGTGGTGTTCGGCTTCCTGAACTTTGTTTTCCCCCAGGAGACGGACACCCAGGTCGCAGACCTGCCTGATCCGAGTCACGCCCTGGTCCTTGCAAACGGCCACGATCTGGACTTGACCGGGGTCCCTTTTTACCCGCAGGCAGGCTTTTTCGATGTTTTGCCTGATCCGTTCAAGGTTTTCCTTGATGGCCATTGCTTTCGTTTAACCCCTTTCTGTTCAAATGGGCCTTGTACAATCCCCAGACATAAACCAACGCGCTGATGGCCATGCCATGGGCGCCGACGTATTTGGACCAAAAAAGAAAAATGAAGAGGCACAACAGGAAGGCGATGATGGCGGCCCCCTGCATACCGTGGCCCTTGCGCGGATTTTTCAGGATATGGGAATGAGTCTCATCGACGGCTCCGGCGCAGTGCAGGCAGATCTTGTATCCCGGGTCGAATTCCTGGACATGGCCGCAGGCGGGGCATTGGACGTTCATGGCCGTTTCATCCCCGTGCCTGGCAGGGCCAAATTTAATTTCATTCGCTGCTCAAGGCCAAGCGGAAGCCGATGATATTGAGCCGGCTCTCGGGGTTCTCCTGGCTGCGGTTGCCCGAGCGGATCTGCTCGGCGCCGTTGCTCCAGGCGCCGCCGCGCACCACCCGCTCCGTCCCCTCCTCCGGACCCTGGGGGTCGCTGTCGGCCGAGTTCGCGTAATAATCGTCGGCATACCAGTCGGCCAGCCACTCCCAGACGTTGCCGGCCATGTCCAGCACCCCGTAGGGCGATGCGCCTAACGGGTATGAACCCACGGAGCTGGTTTTCATGAGCTCCTTGTCGAAATTGGCCAGCTTGTTTGTCGGTTTGGCGTCCCCCCAGGGGTAGAGGTCGCGGGCCGCTTTTTCCCACTCGGCCTCGGTCGGCAGGCGGAAGGCGAGCCCAGTCTTTTTCCTCAGCCAGGCGCAGAAATCGCTGGCCTCTTTCCAGGAAACGTAGATTGCCGGCCGCTCGGTGCGGCCCCAGCCCTCGTCGTCGGGCTTGGCCAGTCCCGTTTCCTGGCAAAACGCGTCGAACTGGGTAAAAGTGACCTCGGTCTTGCCGAGCCAGAAACCCGAAACGAAGACCTTGTGGGCCGGGTGTTCGTCGGCATCGCCGCTCTTGGCCGGCGAACCGATGGTGAATTCTCCCTCCGGGATGTAGATCATGACGATGTTCCTGGGAAACACCGCTTCCCAGGAGCCCTTGTCGTTCTGGCGGATCTTGTCGGCCTTGCCCTTGACTTTTAGCAGGAAAGGTTCATTTATTTTTGCCTCCTGGCTGGTGCTCGGCTGAGTCGCCGCCGGCTTGGCCACTTCGCGTGCCGGTTTGCCGGTGGTTGTTTTTTCGGTTTTGGCCCCGGCCGCTTCCGTTCCGCCGTTCAAGGCCAGGCGGAAGCCGATGATATTGAGCCGGCTCTCGGGGTTCTCCTGGCTGCGGTTGCCCGAGCGGATCAGGTCGGCGCCGTTGCTCCAGGCGCCGCCGCGCACGACTCGCTCCGTCCCCTCCTCCGGACCCTGGGGGTCGCTGTCGGCCGAGTTCGCGTAATAATCGGCGTCATACCAGTCGGCCAACCACTCCCAGACGTTGCCGGCCATGTCCAGCACCCCGTAGGGCGATGCGCCTAACGGGTAGGATCCCACGGAGCTGGTTTTCATGAGCTCCTTGTCGAAATTGGCCAATTCGCTTGTCGGTTTTGCGTCCCCCCAGGGGAAGCGGTCGCTGGCCGCTTTTTCCCACTCGGCTTCTGTCGGCAGGCGGAAGGCGAGCCCAGTCTTTTTCCTCAGCCAGGCGCAAAAATCATTGGCTTCTTTCCAGGAAACGTAGATCACCGGGCGTTCTCTGCGGCCCCAGCCCTCGTCGTCGGGCTTGGCCAGTCCCGTTTCCTGGCAAAAAGCGTCGAACTGGGCAAAGGTGACCTCGGTCTTGCCGATCCAATAACCCGAAACAAAGACCTTGTGGACCGGGTGCTCGTCGGCGTCGCCGTCTTTGTCTGGCGAACCGATGGAGAATTTTCCCTCCGGGATGTAGATCATGACGATGTTCCGGGAAAACACCGCTTCCCAGTAGCCCTTGTCGTTCTGGCGGATCTTGTCGGCTTTGCCGGCAATTTTCTGCAGGAAAGGTTCGCTGTACTTGACCGTCGGCGTGCCGGTCTTGGCCACGGCCGGCTTGGTCTCGGCCGGTTTTGTTTCGGCTGGCGTCTGTTTGTCCGTTTCGGTCCGGCCCAGCATAGCATCGAGCTGTTTGCGCACATCCTTCAATTCCTTGCTTTTTTCCACCAGCAGCGCATCGATCTCCTGGGGATATTTTTCGGCCATGGGCGTCAGCCGGCTCTGGATTTCAGCGCTGCCTTCGGGATAGACGCGCAAACCTTCCACCAGGTAAAGGAAAGCGAATTTCACATCGTCTTTTTCATAATTGGCATCGGCTTTTTCGAGATAGTCGTTGAATTTCCCTTTTCGCTCACTCAGGTCGATCTGCATCTGCATTTCGTTGCATTTTTCTTTGGCTATCAGGTTGCCGGGCGCGAGGGCCAAGGCTTTCTGATAGTGCTGCAGAGCGATCTTGGCATTTCCCTCCTCAGCTTCGCGGTCACCCTGCTCCAGATACCAGTCGGCATTTTCCGCCGGCTTTTCCGGAATGTTGATTTCGGTTTTGGGTTCTGTTTTGGATTCGGCTTTGAGTTCGGCTTTCGTATCGACCGGCAGCAGGTCCTGATCAAAAACGACATAGCGGGCGTCTTCGGGATTCAACCCCTTGCCGATTTCGATCAGCACCTCGGCGGTCCGGGGCGATGCTTTTTTTACGGTGAAGATGCCTATGTTAATGGTGTATTCCCCGCTGGGTTCCTTGTAGACGGCTTTGACGATCCCCTTCATCCCGGTCGCTACTCCATCCGACGTGCCGCGATCGATGGTCAGCAGCAGGTCTTTATGGGCGATGACGTTGGCGATGGTGCCGGCCGGCAAAAGCGAAGATGCAAAAAACAGCGCAAAAAAAATGAGGGCTAATTTTTTCATTGCACACTCCTCTATGTCACTCATTCAAGCATATTTCATTTTTTTTTGCAATAGAATCCCCCTCTGGGAATTCATTTGCCGATGCGGTTGAAATGGCCTTGCGGCCAAGCTAATTTTATTTCTTGATTTTGTCTTTCAGCGCCTTTCCAGCGACGAATTTTGGCACCCGGGCAGCCTTGATCTGAATCTTCTGGCCGGTTTTGGGATTCACTCCGGCCCGAGCCTTGCGATCGGCCACTTTGAATGTGCCGAAACCGACCAGCGTGACCGAGCCTTTTTTCTTGAGCTCGGCCGTGATGGCCGCGATGGTGCCATTGATGGCTTTTTCCATGTCTGACACTTTCAGATTGGCTTTGCCGGCAACGGCTTTGATCAGTTCATTTTTGTTCATGGGATAACTCTCCTTGAATTGAATTGTAAAAAATAAAAAAATAAAAATCAAGTTGCATAAAAAAAACTTCGATTGTATGATGGGCCCATGGTCAACCGGCCGGAGAAGGAAGCGTATTACTTGAACATCGCCGAAGTGGTTTCCCAGCGCTCCACCTGCCTCAAGGTGCTCATCGGCGCCATCATCGTCAAGGGAGACCAGATCATCGCCACCGGCTATGTCGGCGCGCCGCGGCATACGCGCAGTTCACTCGAGCACGGTTTCTGCTTGCGCCAAAAACTGCATATTCCTTCGGGCACGCAGTACGAGTTGTGCCGTTCGGTTCATGCCGAGCAGAACGCGATCATCAACTCCGCCCGGGCCGGGGTCAGCCTGTTTGGCGGCGACATGTACATTTTCGGCAGCGGACGCGACCAGGGTGAGGTCGTCTTTGCTTTTCCCTGTTTCATCTGCAAGAAAATGATCATCAACGCCGGTTTGGACCGCGTGATCGTTTCGCTGCCCGGGAAGGAGCGCTTTAAGATTTTCAGGGTTGACGACTGGGTCAAGGAGTGGCAGGAGCAGGATATCCTTGAAGACAGCGTCCGCTACGGGCAGTCGGGATGAAAGCGACGGCGGGGCCGGGGTGGCGCATCGGGCTGACCGGGCGCATGGCTTCGGGCAAGGGGGAAGCGGTCCGTATCTTGAAGGACTATGGTTTCCAGTACATCTCCCTTTCCGATATCGTCCGCCGCGAGGCGGCCAAGCTCGGCCCCGCCCTCAACCGCGGCCAGATGCAGGATCTCGGCAACCGCCTGCGCCGGGACGGTGGCGCCGGCATCCTGGGGAAAATGGTGCGCGAGCACATCGAGGCCGCCCAGCCGTCGCCCTGGGTGATTGACGGTATCCGCAATCCGACCGAAGTGGCGGAGTTGAAAAAGATGGACCGCTTCTTCCTGGTCGGCATCGACAGCGCCGTGGAGACGATCCTGGCCAGGATGAAGCGGCGCAAACGCGCGACCGACGCGGTCGGCGAAGCGGAGCTGCGGGCGGCTCTGGCGCGCGAGTGGGGCGTCGGCGAGCCCGCAGGCGGGCAGCAGGTCGGGCCGACGATGGCCCTGGCCGATTTCACCATCGCCAACGAGGGTCCTTTGCCGGAACTCAAGATTGCGCTGGACGCGGTTTTGAGACAAATTGGAGTCGGGCATGTCTAAAAAAAACATGGCGGTTTATCCGGGATCGTACGACCCCTTGACCAACGGGCATATTGACATCATCGAACGCGGCCTGAAGATCTTTGAAAAGATCGTCGTGGCGGTCCTGAAAAACCCGGCCAAGACCTATCTGTTCAATCTCGAGGAAAGGTGCGGGATCGTGCGTGACGTTTTCAAGGACGAGTCAAGGATCGAGATCGCCCATTTCGAGGGGCTGCTGGTCGATTTTGTCAAGGAGCGGGGCATCACGACCATCGTCCGCGGTTTGCGGGCCATTTCCGATTTCGAGATCGAGTTCCAAATGGCCCTGATGAACCGCAAGATTGAACCGCGCATCGAGACGATATTTTTCGTCCCCTCGGAAACCTATTCCTTTTTGAGCTCCAAGCTGGTCAAGGAGATTTACCTGCTGGGCGGCGAGGTACCCTCCATGCTGCCGGCGATCGTCGACCGCAAGCTGAAGGAGAGGTACCGCCCCGGTTCGTAAAGCGCGTCCCGTCCGCGCTCAGTGCAAAAAAGGCAGGATGCTTTTCCAGCCGTTGGGCAGGGTCTTGGCGATATCGTTCAGGATGACGAAGCCCATCAGTACGATCAGGAAGGAAAAACCGATATAGATCAACACGGTTTTCAGCTTCTGGTTCAGATCGCGGCGGATGATCGCTTCGACGACGAAGATAAGCAGGTGGCCGCCGTCAAGGCCAGGAATGGGAAAGAGATTGACGATTCCCAGCTGCAGGGAAATGAAGGCGATGAGCATGAAAAAATTACTGAAGCCGCTTATCAGCATCTGCTGGGAGACGCGGGCGATCTCGATTGGTCCGGAAAGATTTTTAACCGAAATTTTACGCTGGATAATCTTTTTAAAAGCGTTGAAGGTCAGGAGCGTCAGTCGGCCGGCTTCCTGGAAACTGTTTTGTATGGCGGCGATCAAGCCGTAGCGGATTTGCGTGGTAGCGATTTTGGCGTTGAAGCCGATGAGGCCAACGCCGCTTTCATCCACCGGTGCGAGTTGGCAGAAAAGAGTGCGTCCGCCCCGGGTGTAGGTCAAATGCAGCATTTTTCCAGGCGCCTGGTGGATGATGTCGGCCAGTTCGAAATAATTGCTTATCGGCTGGCCATCGATCGCGGTGATGATGTCGCCGGGCTGCAAGCCCGCTTTGGCGGCCGGGTAGTTTTTGATGAGCTGGCCAATTTCGGCTGGCAACTGCCAGTAAAATCCGGCATAACCGATTTCATAGCGGCTGCTGCTGGCAACGTTCAGGCTGGTGGTCAACGGCTTGCCCAGGCGCGAAAAATCGATCTTCAGGCTTTCCTTGGGATTGGTGCCAATGGTGATTTCGACTTCCTTCCAATTGACTGTTTTTCTGCTGTTGATGGCCAGCAGCGTATCGCCGGGCAGCAAACCCGCTTTTTCCGCCGGCGAACCCTTCTCAATATAGCCGATGACGGGTTGTTGCAGTTTGTAGGCATCGATTTTCACCCCGCCCAGGTTGACGAGGAAGATCAGCAGCAGGGCGAGCACCACGTTCATGGTCGGGCCCATCAGCAGGGTGAAAATCTTCTGCGCCCGGTTCTTGGCCAGAAATTCGTCCGGCTTCGGATTTTTTGGGTCGAATTCCTCCTCGCCGGCCATGCGCACGTAGCCGCCCAGGGGAAACAGGCTGAGGCGGAAATCGGTTTCGCCCACTTTTTTACCCAGGAGCCGCTTGCCGAAGCCGAATGAAAATACCTCCACCCGGATCTTCATCAGCCGGGCGGCGACGTAGTGGCCGAATTCATGGACCAGAACGATGATGCCCAGCACGAACAGGAATGTCAAAATTTGATAGAGAACGTTCATTTCATTACCTCGGTTTCGATGTGTTCGACGGTTTTGAGCCGGGCCCGGGAGATCGTCTCCTGGATGTCGGCAAGGGTTTGCGCCGGCCGGAAATCCCATCCTTCCAGCATATGGCCGACCACGGAGAAGATTTGGGCAAACGAGATCCTGCCGGCCAGAAAATACTCCACGGCCGTTTCGTTGGCTGAGTTGAACACGGCTCCGGCATCCTGTCCCTGCGTGAGCACATCGTAGGCCAGGGCGATGGATGGGAAGCGGCGCCGGTCGACTTTAAAAAATTCAAGCGGCGGTATCCGCGTCAAATCCAAATCAGGCCAATGGCCGTCAATGCGGCCGGGATGACTGAGGGAGTAGAGAATCGGCAATTTCATGTCGGGAACTCCCAGCTGGGCCAGGACGGCGGAGTCCACGAATTCGACCATGGAATGGACGATGCTCTGGGGATGGATCAGGACCTCGATCTGCTCCGGGGGCAATTTGAACAGGTGGTGGGCTTCAATGATCTCCAGGGCTTTGTTCATTAGGGTGGCCGAATCGATGCTGATCTTCTTTCCCATGGACCAGGTGGGATGGGCCAGGGCCTCCTCCACCCCGATGGCGGCAAAATCCCTTCGCCCGTCCCTGAAAAACGGTCCGCCCGAAGCGGTCAGGATCACCCGGCGCACGTGCTCGCGCGGGCGCGAGGCCAGGCATTGGAAGATGGCGCTCTGCTCGCTGTCGATGGGGATGATTTCCGCACGCGAGGCGTTCAGCTCGCGGTTGATCAGTTCTCCGGCCACCACCAGGGTTTCCTTGTTGGCTAGGCAGAGCCTCATGTTCAGGCGGATGGCCTGCAGCGTTGCCGCCAGGGCGGTCGTGCCGGTGACGGCGGCGACCACGTAATCGATTCCCGGTTGGGAAACGATTTCAAGCAGCCCTTCCTCGCCAAAAAAGATTTTTTTGCCGGGATGTTGTTCGCTCAGTTCCAGGGCGTGTTTCTTGGATTTGACGCAGAGCAGCGGCGGATCGAACTCGGCGACCTGCTGGCCGAGCAATTGGCTGTTGGCGCCCGCCGCCAGCCCGAGCAGGCGGAAAAATTGCCTGTTTTCGCGCAGAACGGCCAGGGTGTTACGTCCGATCGAACCGGTGGATCCAAGCAGCACGATGTTTTTTACCATGCGCATACGACGGGCTCTCCGTCGAAAAAAGATGCCATGTGCTTATTTCCAGAAATAGGCGATCAGGTAAAACAGCAGCGGGGCGCAGAATATGTAGCTGTCCACCCGGTCCAGGACCCCGCCGTGTCCCGGCAGCAGCGTGCCCGAATCCTTCTGCCCCGCGGCCCGTTTGAACAGGGATTCCACCGGGTCGGAGAGCTGCGAAAAAAGCCCGATGACGGCGGCGCTGAGCATGGCGGTCAAAAGCTTCACCGGCACGGGGAACAAAAGGAGCGACAGCCAGCCGCTCAGGGCGGCGGTCAGCACGGCGGCGATGAGCCCCTCGAGCGATTTCTTGGGGGAGGCGATGGGGTAGATCTTGTGCTTGCCGAAGGCGCTGCCGACAAAGTATGCTCCCGAATCACCGATGGCGATGACCAGGATCAGGAAAAAAAGGAAATTGGCGCCCAATTTCTTCAATTCCAGCAGAAAATAGAGAGGAATGTACAAGTAAAACACGCTGAGGCAATGGATGCCGATGTCCCTGACAAACGATTCGAGCTGCGTTTTTTCCTTGATGGAAAAAAGAAAGAACAGGCCGCTGGCGATCACGATCACGGTCAGTGCCTGGATTAGGCTGATCTGTTTAACGGTAAAGGCCAGGGCGATCAGGAGGCCGTTGAAAAATATCAATGGCCAGGAAAACATCCGCGGCCGGGTCAGGCGGACCAATTCAACCACCGCCAAGCTGATCAGCAGGTAGAGGAGTGCCGAAAAATAGACCGTCGGCAGGAAACGGATGGCACAGTAGGCAAAAACGATCAGCACGGCCGTGGTCGGCAGGCGTTTGCTTAAATCGTTCATAGTTTTCCGAATCTCCTGTCGCGGTCCTGGAAATCGATGATGGCTTCAAATAAATCAACCACCTTGAAGTCCGGCCATAAAACCGGGGTAAAGTACAACTCGCTGTAGGCGATCTGATAGAGGAGAAAATTGGATATCCTCAACTCGCCCGAAGTCCGGATCAGCAGATCGGGATCGGGGCAGCGGGCCGTGTCCAGGAAATTGGCGAAGGTTTTTTCATTGATACGGGAAGCGGGGAAACCTTGGGCGATGATTTGCCTGACGGCATGGACGATTTCGGCTCGGGCTCCGTAATTGAGAGCCAGATTGACCTGCATACCGCGGTTTTTTTGCGATTGCCGCTCGGTTTCCTCCAGTTTTTCCCGCAATTTGCCGGGCAGCTTGTCGATCATACCGAATATTCTTAATTTGATGCTGTTTTTTTCCAGTAAATCCTTTTGCTTGAGCAGGTTTTCATAGAGCATGTTCATCAGGAAGCGGATTTCGCCGGCCGGCCTTTTCCAGTTTTCACTGGAGAAAGTAAAAAGGGTCAGAAACTTAATGCCCAAGCGGGCGGCCATTTCAGTGATGGTCCTGGCGGTTTCGGCGCCGGCGCTGTGCCCGGCCGTCCGGGGCAACTTTTTTTGCCTGGCCCAGCGCCCGTTGCCGTCCATGATGATCGCCACGTGCCGCGGCAAGCGCTTTTCATCGAGCCGGTCCAGCAGGGAAAATTCGACGCTTTCTTTGGGATACAGGGAGCGCACATGGTCGAACATTCATGAATTATATTTTTTCCCCGCTACTTTGTCAAATTCAGTTTGGGAAAGCCGATTTTCATTTCCGACTGTGCTCCAAGCCGCATTGAAATCGCGGTGGGAGTGGTATATAATATCCGCGGATGAACAAAAAATGGGTTTTTATTGTCGTTTTCACCGCTTTCTTAAGCCAATGCAAGAATTCCGCCCCCCACGATAAAGCCAAGCAGGCTGCCGACCAAGCCGCGGCCGTGGAAAAGAAAGTCATCCTGAGCGTCGGTTTCACTTCCCTCACCAACCGCGATCTGAAAAATTTCATCCAGTTGCAATACGCCGATGCCTTTTCCCAGAAAGACAATGACAAGCTGCTTTCCCGTCTGTTCGATGTTTTTTGCGAGCAACGGATCATCTTGTTCAAGGCCGAGCAGGCTGGTGTTCAGGTCAGCGAAAGCGAAGTGGCTGATTACCTTAAAGAGATCCGCTCCCGGCGCCAGGATCTGAATGTGGATGCGCCGACGATCCGCGATGTGCTCAAGGTGCAGAAGTATCTGCTGGCCAGCGCCTACAAGAACGTGGCGGTCAGCGATGCACAGGTGGCGCAGTTTTATGAATCCCATTTGAGCGATTTTCGCCGCAGCGAGGAGATTCGGCTTTTTCAGATCATGGTCAAGGATCGCGAGCAATTGCTGAAAATCCGCCAGGAGCTCCTGAATCAGCCGTCGCGCTTCGAGGAGGTCGCCCGGAGCGAATCGATCTCCCCCGAGGCGGCCAACGGCGGCGCCATGGGTTTGTTTGAAAAAGGGATGCTGCCCCAGGAGATGGAGGGGGTGGTTTTTTCGCTGAAGGTAAACGAGATCAGTCCGATCGTCGAATCGCCCTATGGCTTCCATCTGTTCAAGATCACCCAGAAGAGAAAGGCCAGGATGCTGCTGCTGGACGCGGTCAAGGATGAAATCAAGAGCAGGATGCTTTCGGCCCGACTGGCGGATGCCTACCAGGATTTTTTAGCCGAGCTGAAAATTGAAATTTCGCTGCAGGTGCATTACGACAACCTGTACTTTTCCTATATAAAATCTGATTCCGGAGTGAGCCAAAATGAAGCTAAAAATTTTTCTGACGACGATCCTGGTCCTGGCAATTAATCGGGGTTTCGCGGCAACGGACACGGTCGAGGAAATATACGCCATTGTCAATGACGAAGTCATCACCGGCAGCGAACTGAGGAAATTCGAAACGGAAATGATGCGCGCCCTGCAGTCGCAAATGCAGGGAGAACAGCTGGCCGAGGCGACGCGGGAAATGAAAAAGGACCTGCTGAACCGGTTCATCGAACAGAAACTGCTGTTGTCCAAAATAAAGGAAAAAAACTACAACGTTGACAGCGATGTGGAAATGATCATCCAGGACATCAAGAAACAGTACCAATTCGCCACCGACGACGACTTGAAAAACGCGCTGCAGGCGGAAGGGATCGAATTCGGTGCCTGGAAGGAGCAGTGGCGGGAACGGCGCAAGCAGGAGCGGCTGGTCGGGGAGGAAGTGGGAGCCAAGATCAAGGTGGACAATCCGCAGATCATGGAGTACTACCGTACCCATCCCGAAGAATTCACCACCCCCGCCGAGATCACCTTGAATGCCATTTTCTTGAAAAAGAATGTGAATGAACCTAAGCCGCAGGAAAAAATGGACCAGATCGCGACCGAGCTGAAGCCGGAGCTCTTCGAACAAACGGCTAAGAAATATTCGGAACTGCCCGACGCCGCCAATTCCGTTCTCCTGGGCAAATTCAAGAAAGGCGAACTGGACAAGACCCTCGAGGAGGCGGCGCTGAAGCTGAAAAAGGATGAATATTCCGGTTGGATCGAAACCGACAACGGCTGGTACATCATTCAGCTCGCCGATTTCAGCCCCGACCGCCTGATGGAAGTCAAGGATGTCCGCGACGAGATCATCCGCAAGCGGCGCGAGGAGATACAGCAGGTCAAGCTGAAAGAATACATCGAGCAATTGAAGAAGGAAAGTTTCATCAAGATCGTGAAGGAATACCAGTAGATTTTTCGTTTTTAAAACCGCAAGGTTCCGGATCCGCTGCGATCAGAAGGGGACGCCCGCGCCGGCGAGCGTTTTTTTCTGCAAGGCGATGATTTCCCTGTTTTTTTCGATGCCCAGGGCCAGGGCTTGCTGAAAAAGGTCGAGCGCCAGCGGGCTTTTTTCGCAAAATGACTGGACCTCGATCAGGGACCCGTCCTCCCGGGATACGATATTGATGTCGCTGTCGGTTAACGAATCCTCTTCGTAGTCCAGGTCGGCTAGGATTTCCCTTTCACGGACGCCGACGGAAACGGCCGCCATGAAATGGAAAACGGGGAAGTCGGCAATCAGTTGCTCGTAGACCATGTACTTGAGCGCCAGGACCAAGGCCAGAAAACCGGCATTAAGCGACGCGCAGCGGGTGCTGCCGTCGGCCTGGATCACGTCGGCGTCGACGGTGATGGTGCGGCCGCCGATCTCCTTCAAATCGGTGACCATGCGCAGAGCCCGGCTGATGAAGCGCTGGATTTCCCCGCTGCGGTTATTGATTTTCCCCCGTTCGCGGGCGATGCGCTGATTGCCCGAGGAACCCGGCAGCATGGAATATTCGGCCGTAATCCACCCCTGGCTGCTTTTTTTAAGGAAGTGGGGCGTTTTTTCCTCGATGGTGGCCGTGGCGACCACTCGGGTGTTCCCTTGCTCGCACAGCGCCGAACCGGGGACCTTGGTGATGTACCCGGGAATGAAGGCGATGGGCCGCAGCTGCCGCCCCGATCGTTCGTTGGCTCTCATTTCGTTGCTCCTTGCGGCCTGGTTTTCCAGCGGTCATGAAACCAGAGCCATTGTTCGGGGAATTTTTTGATCTGCGCCTCGATCAGCCCGGTCATCTGCTGGGTCAATTCCAGCAAGCCGTCCGACCCGTCGGCAGCGGCGCGAAAATCGATTTCGGGCAGGACATCGAGAATGATCTCGTCCCCATCGTAGTGCAGAAAAACAGGAACGACCGGGATGTTTTTTTTCAGATACAATTGCGCCACGGCGGTGTTGGTGCTGGCTTTGCGGGCGAAGAAATCGACAAAAACCCCCTCCCGCGGCACGGTGTTCTGGTCGATCAGCAGGTAAACGATCTGGTTGTCTCCCAAGCGGGTGAGAATGGTCCGCAGCGAGCCCTTTTTGTAGATTATTTTCGAGCCCATGGCTTCGCGGAATGCCCTGACTTTCTTTTCCAGGCAGGGGTTGTCCATGGGGCGGGCGATGCTGTGGATGTCGCACCCCAGGTGGGTGTGCAGGATCAGCGGGATCCATTCCCAGTTTCCGAAATGGGCGGAAAAGACGACCAGACCGCGTTTTTTTTGCAACGCCCGTTCGATCACCTCGGGATGGAGGATGCGGCTGCGGGACAATACGGCCTGCGGATCGCAGCGGGCGAAGGTCCGGGCGATTTCCACGAACATGCGGCCGAAATGGCGATAGATTTTTTTCTGCAGGTCGGCAAGCGATTCGGCCGAAGCCGCGGGAAAAGCGGCGGCCAGGTTTTCCGCGATCAGCCGCGCATGCTTACGGCTGCCCTTTTTCAAAAAAAAAACAAGCGCGCGGCTCCAGCCGGCGACGCACCAGGCCGGCGAATATTTAATCAAAAAGATCACGGCAACGAATAGCGAGTACTCCAGGCGGTGCTTAAAGGAAATTTTTTTCCGCAGCATGCTGAATGATCTGTTCGATGACATGGCCAGGCAATTCTATCCTATTTCGGGCATAGATGAAAGGGGAAGCGGCGTCGAGGAGATGGCTTATTTTGCAGAAATCCTTTTCGGTGCAGACGATCCAGGCCGCGCCTTTCTCGCGGCGCAGTTTTTCCAGGGAGTGCACGTCGGCCGGAGAGAAGGCATGGTGATCCGGGAATCCCCGGAACGCCCGCAAACGGTAATGCCCCATGTCTCTTTTGAAGCGCTCGTTGTCGCCCAGCGCCGCAAAGGCGACGATCTCTGCATTGCCGATGTTCACCGGCCGATCTCGGCCATCAAGGAAACCTTCAATGGCGAAGTCATACGTCCATGGGGACGGGAGTGCTTCTCCCGCTCCGCTTCGCTGCTGGTAGTGCAGCACCAGGTTCTCGCCCCGGGCCAGGAACTTGAAGTGGCGCAGGAAAAAATAGGGGTGGCCGGGGTTGACCAGCATGATGCTGAAATCCTTCCTGACCTGGCTGGTCTGCAGGCCGTCATCGAGGATGATGAAGCGGTTGTTCCTGGCCGCGACCGCGGCGATGGAGCGCATCCGGTCGCGGCCGATTATGACGTCGTGGCCCGGGAAGCGTTTTTTTAGCAGCCAGGCCTCGTCCCCGACCTCTTCCAGCGAATGGGCCGCCTGGACCAGGGCGCCCTTGTTTTCAAGGGCGGAGCGGTAGCCGCGCAGGATGATGGCAAATGGGAGCGCCCTCTCGGCCAAAACCCGGCCGATGGCCATGACCAGAGGGGTTTTGCCGGTGCCGCCGAAGGACAGGTTGTCGACCGAGATGATGAACAGGCCGGGAAAATGCCTTGGCGCCAGGGCCTTGATTTTCAAATTGACCAGGGAAACGGTCTTGAAAAGGAGCGAGGCCAGGTTCAGCGCCGGGCGGCTCAGCCAATGAAGCGTTGAATTTGCTCTAAGGTGCATGCCAGGGATCCTTTTCTATGAGCAACGGCCTTCATGGCTTTCTCAGCGATCTGCTCCAGGTCGAGATCCTGGAGACGATCGGCGAAATCCACCAGTTCTTGGCTGTTGTTGACCTGGTGATACACTCCGGCTGCCTCCAATTCGTTGCCGATGTCGGGGAAATTGTTGTAATGGGGGCCGCCCAGGATCAATTTGCCCATGGCTGCCGGCTCGTACAGGTTGTGGCCGCCGATTTTTGCGTCATGGGTGCCGCCCATGAAAACGATGTCGCTGATGCTCATGATCGGAAGCAGATAGCCCATGCGGTCGTAGATCAGGACCTGGATGTCTGGAGCCATGGGTTGCTGGCGGCTGAAAATGGCGTAGGTCAAACCGTGGCGCTCCAATTGGCGGGCGATGGCCCGAGCGCGCTGGACATGACGGGGGACGATGATGAACAAAAAGTTCGCGTTCAAGCGCTCGATGGCGGGGATGACGATCTTTTCGCTGCCGTCATGGCTGCTGGCCAGGGTGATGATCTTTCTGGACAGGGAACCCAGGCCCAGGTGCGCCAGCACTTCCTGCCGGGACGGCAGTTGCCGCAAACTGCGGTCGGCCTCGTCGGCCTTGATGTTGCCGCAGACGACGATTTTTTCAGCGGGAATCCCCAGCTGCTGAAAACGCTTCTTGTAAATATTGTTTTGCACCAGAAAACAGTCGATCTGCCTGAAAAAACGCCACAGGAAAAAGTTGAAGAAGCGGTAGCGCCGGAACGCCGCTGCCGATATGCGGCCGTTGATCAGGAGCATGGGAATTTTTTTTCGGCGCAGCAGCGTGATCCAGTTCGGCCAGATTTCGAGCTCGTTGAAAACGACCAGCTTGGGGTTGATGCGGCCGATGAAGCGTCTGACGGTGAAGGACAGATCCAGCGGCGAAAGGATGACGCGCAATCCCGGGTATTCCCTACGGGCGAATTCAAAGCCGCTCGGGGTGGTGACCGATAGCACGACCTCTTGTTTTTTTTCGCCCAAGCTCCGGATCAGCGACTTCAGGCTGCGCACTTCGCCCACCGAAACCGCGTGCAGCCAGACGGTCGGCCCGCTGCCGGCCGGCATTTGCGACCGCAACCTATCCTTGAGCAAACGGCGGTACTTTTTTTTGAAAATGTACTTGACCCAGAAGGGGAATGTGCAAAGGAGGAGCAGCGCGTAGAGAAGGTCGAGAATGATCATAGCGCATTATAGCATAGCCCCCGGACAGAGTCACCAGGCTAGGCCCGCCTGATCAATGTTGACTTCGGGGCACCGAGGCACTACAATGGCTTCATGGCTGACAAAATCAAGGCCGTGGTGCTGGCCGCCGGCAAATCCACGCGCATGAAATCGGGAACAACCAAGGTCCTTCATAAAATTCTCGGCAAGGAGATCATCCACTACCTGCTGGACAGCCTCGTTGCCTGCGGCATCGCCGCCACGGACATCGTCGTTGTCGTCGGCGACGATCATGCCGAAATCGCCGCCGCGGTCAAGCTCAATGTGGTTTTCGTTCGGCAGCACGAACAGCTGGGCACGGCCCACGCCCTGCTGGCCGCCCGCGCTCAGTTCGCCGAGCACGATGGAGAACTCCTGGTGGCGGTGGGGGACAATCCCTACATCACGGCGGGCGCGTTGCAAAAACTGATCGCCACCCACCGTCGCGAGCGGGCCCAGTGCACATTGATCTCCGCCGTCTTTCCCGGCCCGCCGCCGCCTTACGGCCGCGTCGTCCGTGACGCCCAGGGGGAGGTTCAGGGCGTCGTGGAAGAGAAGGATGCCGATGCACAGCAGCGGCTGATCCGCGAAGTGAACGCCGGCATCTATCTCTTTGACAACAGCGTCGTCCTGCCGCGGCTGGCCAAGATCGGCAATCGCAACGCCAAGAAGGAATATTATCTCACCGACATCATCGCCATCCTGCGTAACGAGAATTTCAAGGTGGTGGCGGTCCAGGCCGATGACTGCGATATTGCCATCGGCATCAACGACCGGTTCGATCTGCAGGCGGCGCAGGAAAAATTCAACCTCGACAACCAGCGGCGGCTGATGCACGAATACGGAGTCACCATCCTGCAGCCGGCGACGGTGACCGTTGAGCACGATGTGGAGATCGGTCTGGACACGGTCGTCTACCCCTGCACCTACCTGGCCGCCGGCACGCGCGTGGGCAGGAATTGCCAGATCGGTCCCTGCACCTTTCTGAAAAACGTCCGTATCGCTGACGATCAAAAGGTCATTTTCGAAAAGAGGGAAGGCTGATAGCGCCCGGACTTCAACTGCTGGGAATGGCGTAAACGGAGGCTTTTTCCCCTTGTTGTTGACATTTGCTGAAAACAAAATTATAATAACTTCAACCCTGGAAGGAGAGATGTCATGATCAGAAAACTGATAAAACCGAACTTGGGAGAAATGAAACAAAAATCGGACAAGGAGAACAAGCACAAACCGCCGCCGCCGTACAAAACCCATGCCGAGAACTATTATTATATCAAGCAGATGAACAACCGCACCCAGCTGGTGCTGGAGCTGGTCAACGGCGACCTGCTGAAAGGCTTGCTCGACTGGTACGACGAGAAATGCCTCAAGATCAAGAGGCTGGACGGCGGCACCCTGATCGTCTTCAAATCCCAGATCAAGTTCATCTTTAAAAATCCCGACTTTGCCGAACCAAAACACGAAGAAAGCGGGCCGGCAAAATAAGGTCATCGCCGTCACCATCGGCGATCCGCAGGGGATCGGCCCCGAGATTGTCCAAAAAAGCCTGGCCGCTCATGTGCCGGCTTTCCCGCTGCTCGTCGTCGGCAACCGTCGTTTTTTCCCCGGCGCCGCCATCCCCGCCGTTGACAGCATCGCCGGGATGAAAAAGGGCGAAATCGCTTTCCTGGATGTGGCCGGCGACTTCGACCGCGAGGACCCTTCCTTCGCTTTCGTCAAAACCGCGGTAGAGCTGGCCTGCCGGGGCGAGGTCCGGGCCCTGGTCACGGCGCCGGTCAGCAAGGACAAGTGGCTGCGCAGCGGGCTTCCCTTTCGCGGCCACACCGATTTTTTCAATACGGTCGCCGCCGGCGGTCCGCCGGCCATGTTTTTCTGGTCCGATCCCTTGAAAGTGGCCCTGTTTACCCATCACCTTCCCCTGCGCGACGTCTTTGCCCGCATTTGCCCGGAAAAGATAATTGCTTTCGTCCGCCTGGTGAACGATGAACTGCAGCGCCTCTTCGCCAGGGAATTCACCTACCTGTTCAGCGGCCTGAACCCGCACGCCGGCGAAAACGGCCATTTGGGGCATGAAGAGGAAGAGTCGATCGCACCGGCGATCAAGGTATTGCAGAACGAAATGCCGGTGGCCGGGTTATTCCCGCCCGACGTGGTCTTTGCCAAGGCCAGGGCCATGAAAGACGCCGTGGTCATCGCCATGACCCACGATCAGGGGCTCATTCCTTTCAAGCTGCTGCACGCCGGTTCGGGCGTTCAGCTTACCCTGGGGCTGCCGTTCATCCGCACGTCCCCGGTCCATGGCACGGCTTACGATATCGCCGGCAAGGGCATCGCCGATCCGGCCAGCATGCTGGCGGCCCTGCGCCTGGCCGAATCGCTCCTGGGCTGAACGGCCGGGGCGGTTAACGGTCTTTCCCCTCCGCCAGGTCTTTGGCGATGTTCTCCCGGATTTCCTTGAGCTTTTCCTGGAGTGCGCGCAATTCCTGGGCGTATTTTTTTCTCAATTCGGCGTTGACTTTGTTTTTTTCCTTCTCAATGGCCTGGACCTCATCGGCGAGTTTTTTGCTTTCCAGCTGGAATTGGAGCATGGCCTGCTCCCTTTGCTTGTGCAGTTCGCCTGCCGCTTTTTCCCTTGCCTGGCGCAGCTGGCCGAGCGTCTCGCTATGGCGCTCGCTGACCTCGCTGCGGATGCTGTCCTTCAGCTGTTGAATCCTCTGCGAGAATTTTTTCATGTCCCAGACCAGGGATTCTTTTCTGTCCGGGATGACGGCGAATTTTTTCAGCTGGCCGTCGCGGTACAGCTCGAACTTGACCGCTTCATGGTCGTGCAGGGATTTCATCACGTCCATCAGGTTGAAGCCGCTCCGGCAGTCGCGGCCGTTGGCCCGGATGATGATGTCGCCGGCCTTGAGACCGGCCCTTTGGGCGGCCGAGGATTCGCTCACGTGCGAGACGATCAATCCGAACTCCTCCTTGACGGCGAATTTCCGGCCGAGCTCGGAAGTCAGTTCCATGATGTCGATGCCGAGCTGGCGGGGCCCGCCGAACTCGATGAAGTAGTTCTGAATTTTAGGCAGGGTGACTTCCATCCCATTCGATTCGGCGAGCTCGCTCAACTCCGGCATCGGGGGCAGTTCCGGCCAGGCGGGTTCGCCGCCGGCTCCGTTCTCAAGAAGCGGGGCGAGGGGAATTTCGACCTTGCGTTCCCCCAGTTCCATGTCCAGGCGGAGCGGCTTTCCCGAGCGCCTGAGCCGGATGATGACCTTTTCCCCGGCCAACTTGTCGTGCAGCGCGGCGGAAATATCGCGGAATGAGGCGATCGGGCTTCCGGAAATCTCTTCGATCTGGTCGCCCCTGCAGATTCCCGCCCGCTGGGCCGGGGAATCCTTCTCCACCTCCTGGATCAGGTTGGAATCGCCGTTAAAACTGACGCCGAGCCAGCCATAGGCGATTTTCCCCGATGTCTTCAGTTTTTCGACAATGCGCTTGACCCTCTCGATGGGCAGGGCATAGCAGAGGTTGCCGCTTTCGTTCTTAGAGCCGCCGATGACGATCATCGCCGAATGGTCCTTGAAGGTGTACTCGGGAGCATAGGAGAACCCCACGCTGCCGCGGATGATGCCCAGCAGCTCGCCTTTTTTGTTGACCACGGCGCCGCCGGCCGAACCGGGAGCGACCGGGGCGTTCAGGATCAGTTCCGTATCCGAGCGGCTGCTGATGATCCCCTGGTAGATGGCCGGGAAACGGTTGTAGAACAGGCCGATCAGGGCCACCCAGTCGCCGACGGCGGCTTGCCTGGCCGGTGTCAATTGCCGCGGCCATTTCTGGCTGAGGCGCAGAAGGGTCAGACCCGAGCGGTCATCCTGGCCGGCGATCGCGGCCGTGATCTGGGCGCCGTTGACGTCTTCCACGTAAATTTTTTCAAAAGGGTGACTGGTGACCAGCGAGGTGGTGATGATCAGGTCGTTTTCCAGGGCAATGCCGGTGGCCACGTATTTTTTGGCGTTCTCGGAAACCACTTTGACCAGTGCCGGCGACACTTGATTCAGGACGACCCTGATTTCATTCTCGATGGCGTCAATTTTTTCCGCGCCGGCGGCCGCCAGGACGGTCCATAAAAGCAGCAGCAGAAGGAATAATGCTTTCTTCATGTTCTTCTCCTAGATCTGGTTGATGGCGGCCGCGCTGCCCAGCGCTTTTTTCTGCAGGGAGACCGGTTCAATGGAGTAGCGGGTGTGATTGTCGAAAGCCGAGAAGAACAGGTCCTCGCGCAGGGGGATCTCCTCTTTTTGAACGACCGGCGCGTCGATTTTACTCTGCACGACGGGCCGAACGGCCGGGCGGAATACCTGCAGCAGCGAGAACACCAGCAGCAGGCTGCCCACGGCCGTCACGCCATAGCCGATTTTTCTCAATCTTTTCTTTTTCCTGATTTTGCAAAAAACCCGCTCTTCGAAATCGGCCCCGGGCTGCAGCATGTCACGGGACTGAAAAATGTCTTGCCAATCAGACATGGGTGGCTCCTTCGGGATCGAGATATTGTCTCTTCAAGTGCTCTTTTCCCCGGAAGACCAGGGATTTGACCGTTCCGACCGGTTTGTCCAAAATCTGGGCGATTTCAGAGAATGAAAAATTGTCCATCTCCTTCATCACCAGCGGCACCCGCCATTTTTCCGGAACGTGAGTGACCAGTTGCGCCAAGATCATTCGCCCCTCCAGATCGGGATCCTGGGCGACCAGGCGGGGGCTGACATCGGCCAGGGATAATATTTTTTTTATTTTTTTCTTGCGGAACTCGCTGCGCGCCAGATTGGTGGCGATGGTGTATATCCAGGCTTTCAAGGCCTGCGGATGGTCGGTTTTCAGGGTGTGGGCCTTGAAATACACTTTGACGAAGGTGTCCTGGGTCAATTCTTCGGCCAGCGGCCGGTTTCCCAGCAGCAGGTTCAGGTAATTGTATATCGGTTTTTTGTACATGGTCATCAATTCTTTCAAGGCAGCTTCATTCCCGGCTTTCAGCAGTTTGATCAGATCATCCATAACTAACTCATAAGATGCTGATGTCAGCCTGAAAGTTGCACCAACAGTCGATTTTTTTTGCCGGTCGGCCGAGAAAAATGAAAAAATGCAATTTTCCCTTTCCTGCTTATGGCGTGAGATAGTTTTGTTCCCTCCCCAGGCCAAAAAATCCTTTCCATCTCCCCTCCAGACGGAGAGATAGGTAATGAGAGAGATGTACAATAATTATAATACAACTTTTTCAAAAAACAACTTTTGCGCATTCCCCTTCCGCGCGCCAATATCCTTACATTTTTTCCGGAACGGTGATGCCCATGATTTGCAGGAGTTTTTCCATCTTGTCTTTAAAGAGCACGATCAGGGTCAGGCGCAAATCCCTGACCAGAGGATCTTTTTCGGCAAGCACCGGGAAGAGGTGGTAGTAATGATTGAATTTCTGGCACAAGCCGTAGGCGTAGGCGGCCAGGGAAGAGAGCTCGTGGTTGTCCAGGGCGTACTCGACCTGGTTTTGCAGGAGCGATAGGTTGAGGACGATCTCCCAGTAAAGGTCTTGTTCCCCCTTTTCGAGGCGCACCAGGCTGCCGGGTTCGTTTCCCGCCCCCAATCCGGCGGCGGCGGCCTTTTTCAGGATGCTGTTCAGCCTGACCAGGGTGTATTGCAGGTACGGGCCGCTATCGCCTTCGAAGGTGAGAGCCTCCTTGAAATCGAAGGCGATCACCGAGTTGAGGTTGAACTTGACCATGAAATAGCGCAAAGCGGCCACGGCGATGGCCCTGGCGATCGCTTCCGCCTCGACCGTGTCCAGCCCGGGATTGCGCGACTCGATTTCAAGTCGCGATTTCGCGATCAATTGGTCGATCAGGTCGTCGGCCTTGACGGCGCGCCCCTTGCGCCCCGATACTTCGACGTAGGGCTTGCTTTCCTCCTCCGGAGTCAGGCTCAAACCCATTTCGCGGACGCAGGCCGGGGTCATGGCCACCATTTCATACGAAAAATGGATGAAATTGCGGCTCGCTTCGGCGTGCCCCAGCTGGTGCAGGACCTGGGCAATCAGGTTCTGCAGATAGGATTGGCGGACGTCGATGACGTTGTACACCCTGTCTGCCCGGCCGAACGTTGGCGCCGGCGCGCCGGCCTCGCCGGCGGTCATGTGGACGGGATGGCCGTCGGGATAGGTGAAGAAGGGTCGGTAAAGAAAATCGCGGGGCAGCAAGCCGAATTTCCACAGGTTGTAGGCGATATCCTTGCCGACGTAGGTGATGGTCTGGTTGGAGCGGACGATGATCTTTTCGATGTCCTCCTGCTCGTAGCGAATGACCAGGCAGCCTTTTTTTTCCGGGTCCTGGGACAAGCTCATCACCTGGCGCGAGGTCAGTTCGGCCGCTGCCGCCTTGAAAAAATCGAGGCCGATGACGTCGCTTTCGCGCGCCAGCAGATCATACTGGATGTCGAGCCTGGCCATGGTGCGGATGTGATCCAGCAGAACCTGCTGTGCGACGTAGAGGCAGGTCTCGTACTCGGGGTTGACTTTCTCTTCGATTTTTTTGTGCACGTCCCGGCGTGCGGCGGCCAATTTTTCGTCGGCGGCGAATACCTGATTCACCTCGGCGTAGAGATCCCACAGATAAGCGGCTAGCTCATCGATTTCCTTGATGGCGGCCAGGTCTTTTTTCTGGTAATAGAGCAGCCCCCAGACGACGTCGGCGATCTGGATGCCCGTGTCGTCGATGTAATTCTGGACTTCGACCCGGTGGCCCAGGAAACGGCAGCAGCGGACCAGGATGTCGCCCAGGCAGGAGTTGCGCAAGTGGCCGATATGGGCCGCCTTGTTCGGGTTGATGCTGGTGTGTTCGACGATGATTTTTTCAGCCTTAAGCGGCGCCGCTTGCGACCGCTTCTGCCATTGTTCGCGGAGAAACGGATCGCGGTGCAGATGGAAATTGATGAAGCCGCCGCCGGCCACCTGGATGCTTTCGACCTCCTCCAGCCGCTTCTGCAGCTTTTCGGCCATGGTGTTGGCCAGCAGGAACGGCTTTGTTTTTGTTTTTTTGGCCAGGACAAAGGCCAGGTTGGTCGACAGGTCGCCGAATTTCCGCTCCGCCGGCAATGAGAAAACCAGGTCGGCGTCGGCCATATCGTAGTCATTTTTCAAAATAACCAGGACCTGCTTCGTGACGTTTTCCTGCAGGAATTTCATGAGGCGTTTTCCAGGTGCGAGGTGCTGTTCCAGAAATCGAGTACCGCCCATTGCTGGCGGGAATTTTCCAGCAGCAGCAGCCTGGAAAGGGCGGCATTTCCGGTTCTGAAGTGCCTGGCCGCGGCCGGATTCAACTGCAGCAGGTTGCTCAGAATGGCGCGGTTAACCGACGCGTGGCCGGTAATCAGGATATGCTTGCGGTTGTCTTGCAAAATCCGCTCAAGCCCGGTCCGTGTCCGGGCGCAAACGGTGTTGAAACTCTCGCCCCCCGGAATCGGAAAATCGGGGTCACTGATCCAGCGCTGGTGGATTTCGGGAAACTGGGCGCGAACTTGGCTGTAATTCAACCCCTCCCATTCACCCAAATCGATTTCGCTGAATTCGGGGATCAAAGTCAGGGGCAGGTTATGGAAACTGTTGAGGATGGCCGCCGTTTCAATCGCCCTTTGCAGCGGCGAGGAGAAAATCGCGTCCAGGTTTACGCATTGCAGCCTGGCGGCCAGGCGAGCGGCTTCAGCACGGCCTTTTTGGTTCAGGGGATTGTCGATCCGCCCCTGCAGCTGGTCGATTTCATTGAAAGTAGTGGTCCCGTGCCTGACCAATA
>JAPKZL010000285.1 GCA_026393795.1 Candidatus Aminicenantes bacterium
CGCCAGTTCTTCGGGATAATCGCTGTCGAACAGCCGTTCGATATAGCTTTTCATCTGGGCGCGGTCCAGGTAGCGGACCGGAACGTCGCTGGTGAAGTCGAGGTGGCCGATTTCGACGACCGATTTCTTCAGCTCGGCGACGGAAGCTTGGGCGCACAGAATGGCGGCGCAAACAAAAAAGAGCGCTGCCAATGAAATAAAACGAGCTTTCATCGGCTCCTTTATAACATATCCGGGGCCGGTCTGACAAGTAGCGGTGCGGACCTCGTTAGTTCAAATCGATGCTGAAAACGGCCGGATAATGGTAGCCGCGCTCGACCACGTTCTCACCGCGGAACAGGGCCCATGAAGGCAGGATCTGGTAGGCCTTGGTCATCTGGTAGAGCTGCAGGGCGCTGTTGGCGATGATCAGGGTCAGCATGCGCCGCGGGTTGTCGGGGTTCGGGTAGACCGCGAGCAGGCCGTCGTTTTCCTGGCCAAAAACCTGGCCGTTCCAGGAGAACCAGTTCTTGCCGAGCTTCAGCCCCAGCTTCTCCCCCAGCTCGCGGGTGAGCAGGTTGTCCTCGCTTCCACCCAGGACGATCAGGTCGGAATCGGTCCGCATTGTCTGGGTGACCTCGCTGTCCTTGTGCAGCGGCGGCAGGGTCTCGCTGAAGGCGTCGGCCAGCACCGTGCAAAATCGCAATCCCAGCGAATGGAACGCCTCGATTTCGCGGCAGGTGCCGTACACCACCCGCGTGCTGGCGAAGCGGTCGTTGAAATGGCTGAAGGTAAAGAAGCGGTCGTTGGCCGTTGGGATGTCGTTGCCGGCGTTGAAGATCAGCCGCACGGGCTTGTCGGCCAGGACGAATTCAAAGGACTGGCGCCCGGCCTTCACTTCGATCGGCTTCCAGAATGATTTCTTTTCCGTCTCCAGGCGCACCGTGGTCCAGAAGCAAAAATAGGGAGCCTGGGGCTGGACGACCTCCAGGGTGACCTTCCATTGGCCGTTGTCCTGTTTGGAGCTGGCGCTCAGCGCCGGCGCAGGCAGGTCGGGGCGCGTCAGCCATTGCTCGGCCGCGTCGACCAGGGCCTGGTCGAGAGCGGCTTTGCTTAAGATCTCCTTGAACTGCATGTTGCTCATGGGCCGGTTCCGGAAACGGGCATGGAGATCCTTCATGAAGGCGGAGAAGGCCTGGCTGCCCATGGCCAGGTGCAGCTGGTGCAGCAGGAAGGTGCCGCGGATGCGCGGGATCTGGTAGGAGCCGTAGCGGCCGTAATTCCGCTCCGCCTGCACGGCGGTCAGGTTGCCTTCCTGGCCGATCAGGAAAAGCAGGCGGTCGTTCATCTCGGTCAGTGAGTCGCGCATGAAGGCGGCCGCCTCGGCGCCGTCGGCCGGCAGGCGGCGCAGTAACCCGTGGTAGGCGGCACTGGCGCTGACGAACCAGTTCTCCTGCGCCGAGGCCGGATAAACGGTGTTGCTCCAGAGCTTGTCGGCGGCGAAGGCGTAGAGATCGGCGAGCGCGGAAACATCAGCCACTAGCTTAGTAGCGACCGGGGCTGCCGTCCCAACACCTTGGGCGGCGGGCAGCGTCTGGATCATGGCGCTCAGCACCCTGGGCGAGAACGTCGTGTAGCCCAGGGTCAGGTGCGGAACGGCGTCGGGAAGGAGCGGCATGCGCGGCGTCTCGCCGGGGATCTTTTCGCGCAGGGTCGTTTTGCCGTAATGGGCCATGAAGACCATCTCCCGGGCCATTTCGCCGGTGGTGATCTTGCCGTCGCAGGCGTGCGGGCGGTTGATCGGCGAGGAGGCCATCAGGCCGATCGCCGCCGCCAGGTCGATCTTGCCCCGGTTCTGCCGGTAAAAGTCGAACATGACGATGTCGCGGTTGGAGGGGCTGAAGTTGAGGTCAAAGGGACTGTTCTGGGCGTCGGGGATGTATTCCTTGCGCACCTCGGGGTCCTTGGCGTTGTTCACGCACCAGTAAAAATCGGTGGTGTCGCCGGGGAACTCCCGGTCGCGGCCGCGCCACAATTTATATTTTTTCGTCCCCTGCAGCATGACCGCGATCTCGTTGCGGCGGGCGTCGGCGATCAGCCAGTCATTGGTATAGAGGCCGTTGTTGCGGGTGGTGAGGATACGCACCACGTCGTCGACCGAAGTCGCATACTGGGCGGCCTTGCGAATGCGGTCCGACTGCGGGATGCCGCTGCCGTCGAAAGGGGTCTGCTGCGTCGTGGTTTCGCCGATCATGATCCCGGCATCGTTGAGATAGAAATCGGTCCCGGAGTGGATGCCGCCGGGAAACGTCTCGTAGACCAGGCGCCGGCCGCTTTCGGGGACCATGTCGCACATGACGTTGAAGCTGACGCCGGTGTAGCCGTTCCACATGAACATCTGGAAAAAGACCAGGTCGCCGTTAGCCGTCGCCGAGCGGTTGGCCAGCAGACCCGAGCACTTGTGCAGGCGGTCGGGGATCTGTTCTTCGCCGGCCGGGGGAAAATCGCGGCCGCTGAGCGGCGTCGCGGTCCTGGCCAGGGCGCTCTCCATCTGCCCCAGGTCGATGGCCGAATTGATGGCGACGATGTCCAGCAGCTCGATGGGTCCGCTCTTGTGCTTCATGACCGTTTTGCGGGCGTTCATGCCGTCGGCCATGCCGCGCATCTCGAGCAGGTATTCCTCCTCGTACTGGCGCAGCAGCAGGGCATCGGTGAGCAGCCGCAATTGCGACCACCCCTGCGCCGGGTTGGCGCTGTTCTGCAAGACCGCCAGCTTCTCCATGTAAGTGGCGATCTCATTGGCCATCAGGTAGCCGTGCTGGTAGCCGCGGGAATAGGGCTTGCCCTCGATGTGCAGGAAGGTCCAGCCGCGGTCGCTGAAGCGGAAGGCCTTGCCGTAGCGCTGGATGGTTTCGGCCGGGACAACGGCGCCGATGTCGGTGATCTCCTCCAGCTGCACGTCATCGAACCAAGCCGTGCCGCTGGCTTTGCCGTTGTAGCCGAAATGGAGGCCGATGCGGTCGATAGCGCGCGTGGCCACGAATATCACAGTTACCTCGCGCCACTCGCTGCTGGCGCCGGCCGCCGGCGAATGGTTGGTGAACGGGAACGATTCCATGGCCAGGCAGGCCGCCACCGGCGTGGGATAACGATCGGCCGGGTTGGTGAAGGCGTCGACGGTGCGCAGCCAGGCGCGCAAGCGGTAGAAGCGGCCCACCTGCAGTTTGACCGGCTCGGAGAACACGCTGCTGCTGGCGGGTTCGGCATGGCGAAGCCGCAGGCTGGCATGGCCGCCATGGAACACCGTCGTATCGGCGGACGCCCGCTCGGCCGGCCCGACGACCTTCCAGCCCGCGGGCAAGCCCGGATTTCCGTTTGTTTCGAAACCAGGGTTGAGTGGAATAATCCGCCTTTCTTCCGCGGCCACAACGGACAGGGACAGGAAAAGAACGACGACCAGAAAGATGTTCGCTGACTTGATCATGTTACTCCTTTTCGCCGGCAAACGCCTGCCTCGCGTATTTCTTGTGTTTTAAGCCGGACGGATCTACTCGATCTTGCCGATGGCGGCGAAAGGCCAATAGCGGAAAAAGGCCTTGCCGAATATATACTTTTGCGGCACCAGGCCGAACTGGCGCGAATCGAGGCTGATGCGGCGGTTATCGCCCATGACGAAAAACATGCCGTGCGGGATGAGCAGCGCCTTCATGTCGTCCGGCGCTTTCATGGCCTCCGGATTGTCGCTTTGCCAGGGCTGCTTGAGCGGCTTGTCGTTGATGTACACCTCGCCGCCGCGGATCTCGATGATCTCCTCGGGCAAGCCGATGATGCGCTTGACCAGCGACTTGTCGGGCTCGTCGGGCTTGTACAGCACCACGATGTCGAAGCGGTGCAGGTTGTCCCGGTTGATGCCCAGCTTGGAGATCAGGATGCGCTCCTGGTCGCGGAGCAGCGGCTCCATCGAACCGCCCTCGACCTTGTAGGCCGAGACGACGTAGTTGATCAGAAAAAAGGAGATCAGCGCCGCCAGCAAAAGATCGATGAACACGTATTTGAAAAAATGTTTGAGATTCCTGGCTGCCATGATGAGTGTATTTTATGCGAAAGGTTCCTGCAAAGTCAAGCCCTTGTACAGGTCCCTAATATGGCGGACTTGCACAATCTCTTGACCGCTGGATGATTTCATTTTATAATGGCGCCCTGGGCGATTAACTCAGCGGCTAGAGTACTACCTTCACACGGTAGGAGTCAGAGGTTCAAATCCTCTATCGCCCATTTATCACATGAATCGCTCACTCTTCCAACCCCGGCGGTTCGTCATGCCGCCATCCCTGGTCCTGGTCCCCTATTTCACCGAAAAATCCCATTTCGCCTCGCTGCAAAAGCGGGCCTTGCAGCGGCAGGACTTCCTGCATTCGTCATTGCTGTGGTTCGACAACATGGCGCTGATCAGCGGCTTTCTCGGCTATCCCCACCTGCTCACCCTGCTGGCGCTGGTCGACGGCCTGCCCGACAAGGAGATCTATTTCCTGGGCTCGGCCGGGGCGATCCGGCCTCGCTTCAAGGAGCCGGCCGCACTGCAAGTGGGCGAGATCCGGCCCGGCTCGGTTTTCAAGCGCTTTTCCACCTCGCGCTCGCTGTTGCTCAAGGTCTTCCCCGACGCCCAAGCACGGTTCCCGGTCGTTTGCGGCGTCAGCGTCGATATCATCCAGCGCGAAACTAAAGGCTGGCTGGCGGCGCAGCGCGCCATGCGTACCGACATCGTGGAAATGGAATTGTTTCCCCTGCGCTGGTTTTTGCGCAAGCCTTTTCACGCCCTGGTGGTGCTCAGCGACCGGGTCGAGCCGACCGGAATCCGCCCCTTCGCTGACAAGCAAAAGTTCCAGCGCGAATTTGCGGCCGCCTTCGATTACATCGTCCGGCAAATCACTCATGGCTAAATCTGCGAAACTGGGCCAGAATTTCCTGCGCGACAAGAATATCGCCGCCAAAATACTCGATGTTTTCCTGCCGCAAACCGGACCGGTCTTGGAGATCGGCGCCGGGCCGGGGGATCTAGAGCGGGATGCCGCTGGAAAAAACCTCCCCGGGCCGGATCACGCGGAGGAAGGCGACTTGCGTTCCGTTTTCTCGAACAGCACGCTGATACTTGCGACAATGAAATTCTCGAAGCAGCTGGACTTACTTTTAAAGCAAAAGGGATATGTTCTGATCAGTTTCAGGTGAGACAGGCAGAGGTTCTCCTTGTAGCGAACCTTCTTAAGCACGCGGGAATACGTGTCCCACAACTCCCTGTAGTTTTCAAGAGACCACCCGTTCACGTGACTGAAGTCTATGGGCTTCAGCACTTTTCGCGCCGCAAAGTCGTTGATCAGGTCCTTTGGGAAAAGGAACTGGCAGTACGGCACGGTGATCGAACGATAGGCATGTTCGCCGAAAGGCGAATAGTAAAGCGGCCCGAATTCCAGGTAGATATGCCCCCCATTTTTGACCACCCGGGTCGCTTCCCGCAACACTCCTGCCGGCGAGGCGAAATGTTCAAAGGCATCATAGGAAAAAACAAAATCGAAGCTTTCGTCCTCGAAGCGCAGGTCGGCGGCATCCATCGGCAGCATTCTCACGCCCTCATTAAGCGCTCGTTCATCAAATCCGGCATCCCGGTTGTCGATGGCGGTCGCCTTTTTCCCCTTGCGGCTGAGGCAGCAGCTTACCATTCCGTCCCAGCATCCGAGCTCGAGAAAAGACCGCGCTCCTCGTGCCCCCGGCAAACGGAGGATCTGCAAAGCCCTTTCGCTTCCCCTGGCTTCAAGAGTGCGTGCATCGTATCCGTATTCAGGCCGGGGAGGATACTTCATCTGGAGTGTTTCCAGCGCCCGGATGTCGAGATATGACGGCGCGGCCGCTGCCGTGGCAAAGATGCGCCTGGTCCTGCGTTTTTCCAGCAGGCGCGGGAGATCCCAATGCAATAAGAAGCGCAGGATGCTGACGACGCTCTTGGGCATGGCTCTTTTAGCCAGTGACTTGATCCTTGATTTCAAGGCAAAAAGTCCCACATGAAGTTCGCTTGATTTCCGCATGCATCCTGATTAGCAGTTCCCGCTTGCCAGCCAGGAAATTCGATTTTATCCACGACCCAGTTATACAGTAGGGGCCGCTGGAATTCAAGCGCAGCGCCGGAAACCGCTGCGGGTGTTGCCATCGTGCCAGCGGCTGAAACGAGCATCAGTCCCATGCTGGAAAGACTCTAACTAGAGGCATATAATACGAATATGCCAAAATCCGCGAAACTGGGCCAGAATTTCCTGCGCGACAGGAGCATCGCCGCCAAAATAATCGACATTTTTCTGCCGCTACCGGGACCGGTTCTTGAGATCGGCGCCGGACCAGGAATCTTGAGCGGGCTGCTGCTGGAAAAAATACCCGCCGGCCGAGTCACCCTGATCGAGATCGACCCCATCCTGGCCGAAACGCTGCGCGAGCGCTTCGGCGAACGGGCGCAGGTATTGGAAAAAGACATCCTGGGCATTGATCTGGCCGAACTGTATCCACAATGTCGGGTCGGTATCATCGGCAATTTGCCCTATCATATTTCCAAGGACCTGATCGACTGGTTCATCGCCCAGCGCGCCGGCATCGGCGCAGCGGTGGTGATGCTGCAGAAGGATTTTGTCGATAAGATACTGTCGGCCGAGAACAGCAAGAAATACAACGCCCAGTCGGTCGTTTTCCAGACATTTTTCCACGCCCGCCGCTGCTTCAATGTGCCGGCGGGAGCTTTCCAGCCGAAGCCGAAGATCGTTTCGACCGTTCTCGCCGTCCGCCCCAACGAGTCGCCGCCGCCCCCGGCCGTTGCCGAATTTTATCCCTTCGTCAAGCTGTGCTTCGGCGAACGGCGCAAGACGCTGTTCAATAACCTGGCGCCCCATTTCGGAAAACAGGCCCTGGCCGCCGCCGCTGGCGCCTGCGGCATTCCCGACCAGGCCCGTGCCGAGCAGCTGCCGGCGGAGCGGTTCGCCACGCTCTTCTCCGCCTTGAGCACCGGCGCGGCCAAACGATCATGACCATCCGCAAGCTCTGCCTTGTCCTGGCGTTGATGACCCAGCTGGGCGGCGCGCTGGTCGCAGTGGAGAGCGAATGGAAGCAGCAATTGTGCGCCTGGTTCTCGCTGAATGACGATACGCCCTCGACCCCACGCCTGGCGCTGCGCTACCAGCCCGACCTCTCCCTGGCCGTTGCCCTGGGCAGCCGCTGGAAGCTCGACGGCGAAGCGGCCCTGGACATCCACGCGGCCGGTTCGGCTCCGGGTTGGCGTTCTCCCGATTTTTCCGGAGAGATCAAGCCCTACCGCCTATGGCTGCGGCTTTACTCCCAGCGCTTTGAAGCCCGCTTGGGACTGCAAAAGATCAATTTCGGATCGGCGACGGTTTTTCGGCCGCTGATGTGGTTCGATGCGCTAGATCTCCGCGACCCGCTGCAGATCAGCTATGGAGTCTACGGGCTGCTGCTGCGCTATTATTTCAAGAACAACGCCAACCTCTGGCTGTGGGGGCTCTACGGCAACCAGGGGACCAAGGGTTGGGAAACGCGGCTGACGGCCGAGCACACGCCGGAATTCGGCGCCCGCTTCCAGGCGCCGCTGTTTTCGGGCGAAGCCGGGCTGACGATCCACCGCCGCCGGCTCGCCCCTGGCGGCGTCGATGGCGAATCCGTGCGCATGAGCGAAGAGCGGTTCGCCCTGGACGGAAAATGGGACCTGGGCATCGGCCTGTGGGTTGAATCGGCATTCAGCCGCCAGGACGATCCGGCCGGAGGCGTTTCCTGGCAGCGCTCATCCGCCCTGGGCATCGATTACACCTACAAGCTGGGCAACGGCCTCTACCTGCTGGCCGAGCAATTCTTTTCCCAGGCGGCGGCCTCCCCTTTCGCGCACGGCGAAGGCGGCCTCTCTCTGTCGGCGCTGCAGGCCCGCTATCCGCTCGGCCTGCTTGACAATCTGGCCCTGGTCGTCTATTTCGATTGGCGGCGCAATCAGGCATACAGCCTCGCCAGCTGGCAGCGTACCTATGACCGCTGGCAATTTCTCCTGCTGGCATTCTGGAATCCCCGGCAAGGGCCGATCATCGGCGTCCAGTCGGGGAACAACACCTTCAGCGGCAGGGGCTTCCAGTTGATGGCCATATGGAATATCTAGTAAAATGATGCAGCGCGGAGGTGGCCTATGA
This sequence comes from Candidatus Aminicenantes bacterium, assembly GCA_026393795.1. Classification (NCBI taxonomy): domain Bacteria; phylum Candidatus Aminicenantota; species Candidatus Aminicenantota bacterium. The sequence continues at coordinate 8,202 of JAPKZL010000285.1, forward strand.
CCGGTATCCAGCTGATCCGGACCGAAAACCTGGTGAAGACCTATCCGATGGGATTGTCGCAGATCACGGCCCTGAACAACGTCAGCCTCATTTTCGGGGCCGGCGAATTTTCCGGCCTGGTCGGTCCGAGCGGTTCGGGGAAAACAACCCTGCTCAACATCGTCGGCTCCCTGGATACTCCCACCTCGGGCAGCGCCGAAGTGCTGGGGCGCCAAATCGAGAAGCTGTCCCACCGCGAAGCGGCGGAATTGCGCAACCATTCCATCGGTTTCATTTTCCAGACCTTCAATCTCCTGCCCGTCTATACGGCCTATGAAAACGTGGAATTCCC
>JAPKZL010000286.1 GCA_026393795.1 Candidatus Aminicenantes bacterium
CCCACAACAACAATGGAGCTTCCGAGAAAGGCTGTTGCTGGGGGGAAAATGTCATGGACTCGGAGCTGTCTTCGCCCGGGTTGTCGTTGTTCGTCCGAAAAGGAGATAAATAAAAGTTCGCCGCGCAGGCTGCCTGGGGTTGATGCAATTCTGCTGGGAATTGGTCGCTGTCCTCAGATAATTGGCACCCGTGCGCATATGATCCGCCGCAGATCAAGGTCGCGAAACAGGCTGCGGCCAATAGTGCGAATTTGCATTTCAACCGGGAAAGGTTTTGCCTTTTTGATGCCATCGCGAATGCCTCCATATCATGGGAAATAAGCATGTTCTATGCCAATCCATTTCTTAACTTCAACTAGGGAGCTGTCCCGGTGAAGTGGTCTGTAAGTGGTCTTGGCTTCGACCCGGGCCGGGATTGGGGATACTGGAATGATCGGCTGACAGGAAATATCCTGAAAAACAGGAATTATCCTCTTTTACAGTTCATTTCCCCATGATGAATATAAAAAGAGTCAGGTTGACTGACCGCTCCTTTGCATTCACAGGTTTAATGAAGTCGGCCTTTTTCAGGGAGAAAATCGATTTCCCGGCATTCCGGGATTGGGGAAAGCTTCTGGCACGATAAATGCTTCACAAAAGTTGGCTTCTACCCGGTCCAGCGAGCCGTCCAAGGACGACTGCAACTAGGACAGCAAGAAGCGACAAAAAGGAGGTTAGCATGCTTGAAACAATTTTAATTATCTTGGTTGTGCTTTGGGCCCTGGGATTTTTCGCGTTCCACGTCGGCGGCTTGGTCCACGTTCTTCTGGTCATCGCCCTGGTGGTTCTGATCGTGCGACTGTTGCAGGGCCGCAGAATTCTTTAGCCGCGAAACCGCATATATGATCCGGCCGAAGTGGCGGGCCGCGAGGCAGGGATGGATACTCTTTGCCATTCTTGGTCTTGTCAGCGCCTGCCTCTTCCCCGCTCAGGTTTTCAAGTACCGGAAAATGGAGCCTGAAAATGGATATCTGATCGGGACCGTTCCCTTCGAAAAATGGCTGAAAAGAAATTATTGCGGACCGGCTTGCCTGGCCATGGTCCTCAACTACTGGAATGAAACGCGGCCCTTCAAGCAGCAGGAAATCACCGCTGAGATCTTTGATTCCGCCAACCAGGCGACCTACAACTCCGAGATGGTCCTGTACCCGCGCCGCAAAGGATTTGCAAGTTACTCGCTGCAGGGAAACCTGGGGGTATTGAAAGATGTAGTCGGCAAAGGCATCCCGGTGATCGTCCTGACCAAAACCATCAAGCAGATCGCCAAAGGCCACTACCGGGTGGTGATCGGGTTTGACGATGATCAAAAGCAGATCATTTTCCACGACCCCTTTTTGGGAGGCCGCCGGGCCATGACGTTTAAAACGTTCATGAAGGTCTGGGAGCTGGGGAAGGGGCGGAACCAGTCCCGCTGGATGATGGCCGTGTTTCCCGATGAAAGTCAGTTTCCCTTTCCCAATCTGCTGGATGATCCGCTGACCGCTATCAATCTGGCCACCGCCTATTACCGGAGGTCGGATTTCATGAGTTCGCGGCAGCAATGGGAAAAAGCTAGGGAATCCCTCAGCGAAGATCCCTGTCCCCTTTACAGCCTGGCCATGGTCAGCCTCAGGGAAGGCAAGGCCGAGGAGGCTGAGTCGTATGCCCTGCAAGCCCTCAGCCTGGACGCGAAAAGCGCTTACGCCCACGACGTCCTGGGGCTGGCCTATGCCAATCAGGGAAGGATCAGCGAAGCTTTGGAGTCCCTCGATCAGGCTCAGCGGCTTGCCCCTGAGGAGAAGTTTATCCGCATGCATTACCTGCAGGTCAGGGCTCTCCGCAGCGCAAGGGCCCGGCTTGAAGATATAAAAAAAAAGGAGAACCAAAATGAAAAAGCAAGTTAAACTCTGGAGTGTCCTGCTGATGATCGTGCTGGCCTCTTCCTACGCCATGGCCGTCGAAAAAGCGGCGGTCCAGCAGGCAGGGACGGCCGATCAGCTCGTGATCGGCGCTCAGGACGTGATCACGGCTCAGGACGCCGGGGGGGGATATATGTCCACCAGAGATATCATCCTGGTCGTGATCGTTGTTTTTGCGGTTATCGGTTTGATCGCCGTCCTTTAGCAGCGGCGATCCGGATAGCTTTTTTGGAGAAAGCTTCTGATGGAAAATCTTTCTTTATTCAGATCTGAAGAGGGGGAAAGGGCGTCCTCTCTCCGGGGGGGAGGACGCCTGTTCTTATGCCGCCGAAGATATGAAAAATTTAAAGAGATTTTCTTGGATCCAATTTTTTTAAGGAGGCAATTTTAATGAAACTTATAGGGATTATTTTGATCATCCTTGGCGTTCTCGCCCTGGCCTATCAGGGCATCCGCTATACCACTCAGGAGAAGCTGGTTGATATCGGTTCCCTCCACGTCACGACCACGGAGAAGAAAACTTTGCCGCTGCCGCCGATCCTGGGCGGGGTGGCGATCATCGCGGGCATCGCGCTGATTTTCGCCGAGCGCAGGAAGAAATAGGGGATAGCGGCGACCGGACCGGTTAAAACCAAGCGGCTCGACGAAAATGTGAAACTGCCAAAATTTAAAAAGCCGACAAAAAAAACAGTGGGGCTGGCCATCTTCGGCTTGGCCTTGCTGGTTGCGTCTATCCTCTATTTTTCGCTGCCGGGAATTACCGAAAATATCCTCAGCACGCAGGCGGAAAAATTCGGGCTGAAAAACCTGCAGTTTAGGGCCATCCATGTCGGCTGGCGGCGCCTTGACCTCGGCGACATCACCGTGGGCGATCCGGGTAATCCTTCCTTGCGCATTCCTTATTTATCCCTGGAATATTCGCTGGCCGGGCTTTGGCAGAAGAAGATCAGGAATGTCCGCCTGGTCGGCGCCTGGATTAAGATCGAAGACCTGGGCCAGGGTTTCAAATTCCAGGGCATGACCGCTCAACCGCCCCAAGCCGGCCGAATGATCACGGTCGAACGGCTCAGCCTGGAAGACGGGAGGGTATGTTTCGCCTGGGCCGGCCGTTCTTTGGAAGTTCCCGTCAATGTCACCCTGCGCGCCTCCGGACCTGATTATGTTCTTGCCGCCACCTTGCGCCCGCTGGCGGAGACGGTTCGCCTGCAAGGCACGGTCGATAAAACAATCACGGCCGGGAAAATTGCTTTTGTGGTCCCGGGCTTCCCCCTGCAGGCGCTGATCGACCAGACCGGCTTCGGGTCTGCCGCCTGGGCGAAAGGCAGGATCGTTGCCAAAGGTGAGATCATCCTGGGGGATGGAAATTTCAAAACAGCGGCTGTTTCAGTTTCCGCATTGGGTGAGTTGCGGTTGGCCACCCCGGAGCAAGCTTCGGTTTTCCTGGATTTCTTTTCCCTGGCGTTCATCATCAACAGCGGCTTCAGGGCGCAGGATATCGTTGCCAGCATCCAGGGGCGCCAATTGCAGTTTGAAAAATTTGGGGTCGAAGCCCCATTCCATTTGGACATCCAAAGCCGCCAATGGCCCGATTTGGAATTTTCCATTCGCGATCTGGAGATCGTCCGGCCCCTGCCGGTTGCGGTTGAACGCATCACCGGCAAAATCAGCGGGCCCTGGGCGGCAGCTCAAATCAACGGCAGTTTCCGGTTGCATGACGGAAAAGGGATGCTGGCGGCGCTGGGACTGCCGGCGGAAATCGCCCAGCCCTATGCCGTTGACGGCGATTTTCAGGGCAGCTTGAAGACAGGAAAGATCGCCTGGACCATGCAGGCCAGGGGCCAGGGCCGCCTTGCCGTTGCCATGGGCCAGGATTCGCTGCGGGGCCGGTTGAACCTGAATGCCGCATTAAGCGGCGACGCACAACGCCTGCATGCGAGCGCTGCCTGCCGGATGCTGGCGGCCGTTCTGCAGCTTGCCGGCTACCGCGCCCAGGCCGAGTCGCTCGGCGGCGATGCGGAAGTGGATTACGACTATGGGGGAAGATTTCATGGCCGGGGCCTGGTAACCGTCAGTGGCGGCCGTGTCTCGTCCGGAACGGATGATGGCCTGGCGGCAGCGGGCATCAGCCTAAAAATGCCATGGCAATGGCCCGGCGGCGGCGCGGGCGGATTCTCCGTCGCCCGGGTGCAAAGCAACGGCATGCGCTGGCAGGACATCAGCGGCATCCTGACTCAGAAGGACTCGACTCTGAAGTTTTCAGGGTTGATGCACAGCGCCCTTGCACGTATCGTGCTGACGTTTCAGGGGCAATGGTCAGCGAATCGCTCCGCCGGCAGCCTGCAGGCCGATTTCCAGGTCCCACCGGTCGTGCTGCCGGCCGGAACCGCGCTGCAACCACTGCATCCCATGCTGCAGCAAACGAGCGGCAGCGGCCGTTTCCAGGCCGAAGGCCGAATATGGGCGGGGAATGATTCCCCCGGCGGCATGGTCATCGTAAAAATTGCGAATGCCGATTTTGACCAGCCAAAGGAAGGGATCGCCCTGCGCGGAGTCAATGGCTCGATCACGCTCGACCGCTTGTTCGACTTTGTCACCGCCCCGGCCCAGCGTATCGCTTTCCGGGAATTGAAATGGCAGGATATGTCTTTCACCAACGGCGAACTGGTTTTTGCCGGCGAGGGCGGCAATTTGGTTTTTATAGAATCGGGTCGGTTTGACTGGTGCCAGGGAAAAATCATCGTTGCTCCTTTCCGGCTGGAAGCCGGGGGGAAGGATTTTCTCATGACTTTTTACTGTGATCGCGTCAATTTCGCCCAGATGCTCAACGCGTTGCTGGGAAAAACGACCGTCAGCGGCGATGCCGAGATGAACGGCATCGTTCCCGTCAAGATGGTCAAGGGCAGCCCGGTGTTTTTGGACGGCTACCTGTATTCCACCCCCGGCCGCAGCGGGAATCTGAAAGTCGCCAAGCCCGAGCTCAGGGGCTGCTCTTGGAAATCAACTTCAACGACATCGACCTTAAGGACCTGCTCGAAGCCAGTAGCCAGATGACCTCCAGTCATCAGGAAAAATAAAATAAAAAAAAGGAGGAGACATATGGGGAAAAGGATGTTTTTGCTGGTGGCGGTGCCGGTGCTGCTGACCGCCGCCTGCATAAAAATCAAGCACGAAATGACCATCCAGCCGGTTCACATCACGGTGGACGTGACGATCAAGATTGACCGCGAATTGGAAAATTTCTTCGCCGACATCGACAAAGCCGCGGTCAAAACCGAGAAGGACAGCACCTCAAAAAAGGAGGAATTGAAATGAAAGGCAAACTCAAAAATTCAGCCGCCCTCTTGGCGGGATTATTCCTGCTGGCGATTTTCGTCCAGGCCGAAAGCGCCGAGCTGAAGGAACGGTTTTTGCAAAGGAAGCCGCTGCTGGAACAACTGAAGAACCAGGAGTGGATCGGCGAAAACAACCTCGGCTTTTTGGTATTCAGAAACGACGCCGGGAAAAGCGAGGAAAATGTCCGGATCGTCCAGGCGGAGAATGAGGACCGTAAAACGGTTTACGCCGAAATCGCCATCAAGGTGAACACCAGCGCTGACGAGGTCGGCAAGCGCCGGGCGGCGCAGATCGCCGCTGGCGCCGCCGTCGGTCAATGGCTGCAGGACGCCGCCGGCAACTGGCATCAAAAACAGTAAGCGCATAACAAGACAATGAGAAGCAAATAAAGGAGGCAACAAAATGAGTAAGTTTAAACTGACAAAGAACCTGTGGATGATCCTGCTGGGCATCTGGCTCATCATGACCGGGCTGATCCCGCTGCTCCATTTGAACTTTGAGGGGCTTGCCCTGATCATGACGATCCTGGCCATCGCATCCGGAGCTTTTATCCTGCTCGGACGCTAAGACTACATGCCTTACCGGCTTCGGGCGCCGGCCTTGGCTTACTTCAATCCGGTTTCTTCCAGGACTTTCAGCAGCTGTTCGAACCTGACCCCGGTCTTGGGGCTGCGCGGCGGCGTGCAGCCCGGGACGCTGGCGATCGACAGGTCGTAGGTGCCGATGCGCCGGGCCAGGGCCATGGTCTCGATCTTTTCATGGGCGATCAACGGGCTGTAAACCGGGCAGTCGCTGCCCCGGCGCTGGGCCATGAGGTTTTTCAGGGTCTGCGACGCCACCTGGACGATCAGCTTGAGCTTGCGGCCGGCGCTAAACGCTTCCAGCCGGTCGCGCAAACGGGCCACTTTGGCTGCTTCTTCCGCGGAAACCTGGAAGTGAAGCAGGACCGGCCAGACGCCGCGCTTCATCATCAGGAAGGTGGCCACCGGTGAGTCGATCCCGCCCGAGATCAGCGAAACCAGCTTGCCGGCGCTGCCGACCGGGAAGCCGCCGAAGGCGTTGATCTTCTCGCTGAAGAGGTAGATGTGGCGCTGGCCGATCTCGATGTACAGCTCGAAGGCCGGATCCTTCAGCCGCACCGGGGTGCCGGTCTGCTCGGCGATGAGGGCGCCCATTTCCTTTTCCACCGCCATGGAGTTGGGGCTGAAATGCTTGTCCAAGCGCTGGCAGCTGACCCGGAAATCGGCGCTGTCCTTGATGTCGGGGATGAATCCCTTGATCGCCTCTTTCAGCGTTTCGTAGTCCCTGGCTATCTCTAGGGCCGGGCTGTACGAGTAGACGCCGAGGACCTTTTCCAGGTCGGGAAGGTCGGCGCAGTCATGGATATAGATGCGGCCGCGCTGTACCGAGATGCGCGAGAACGGATGGTTGTTGGTGCGCAGAAACCACTCCAGGTCGTTTTTGAGGCCCAGTTCGAACTGGCTGCGGTTTTTGCCCTTGAGGCTGATCTCGCCGTAGCGGACGATGACGGCCCTGTCCCCTAGCCGGGGACCATTAAGGCCGCTCATGGCTGCAGGCCGCGCAGAAAGGCAAGCAGGATCTCGCCGGTGCGCTGCCGGTGGTATTTTTCCAACGCCGTCTGCTGGCCGGCCAGGATGGCCGCTTTCAGTTCCGGGCGGGTCAGGATCTGGTGACACAGGGCGGCGATTTTCAGAAAATCCTTTTCATGCACCAGCACCCCGCCGTGGTTCATGGTTTCGGCGACCGCGCCGGCGTCGTAGGCCACGACCGGGATGCCCAGGTAAAAGCTTTCCGGGACCGGGGCGCAGAAGCCCTCGTGCTCGCTCAGGTGCAGGTAGAGGTGGGCCAGCTTGAAGTAGGAGACCACCTCGGCCAGCGGGATATGGCCGCTGAAATGGATGCTCTTCACCCCCAGCTCCCGGGCCAGGTTCTGCAGGGCGGAGAAATAACGCTCGAAGCCGCGGTATTCGCCGACGATGAACAGCCGGGAATCGGGCTGGAAATGCTTCTGAAACAGGTGGAAGGTCTTGATGATGTCTTCGACCTTCTTGTTGGGAATGATGCGGCCGACGTACAGCAGGTTGGTCTTGTTGTCGGCAAACAGCTCGCGCAGGACCGGCAGCACCGGCTGGTCGAACTTGGCAAAATCCATGACCAATGGCAGGACGCCGGTCCGCTTGAAGCCGGCGTCGACCAGATCCTGGCGGTTGTATTCGGAATCGCCCAGGGCCAGGTCGACCTTGTCGGCCAGGCTCTTCAGCTCCAGCCGGCCCCGGAAGCAGTCCTTGGCCAGGATGCGGTGCCAATCGAGGAAGAACTGGTAGGGGGTGATGTTGTGGTAGATGATGATTTTCTTGTCCTGCAGGCGCAGGAATTTCTTGGTCACCGGCGAGCCGATGGAAAAGTGGTAGATCACCAGGTTGGCCGGATCGGAAAAACGGTCGTAGTCGAGATAGTTGCGCACCTGGAGGGCGTAGCGCGGATGGAAATGCTTGGTGAAGATGTCGGATTCGATGCCGTTGGCGCGCAGGAAGTCGCGGATCTCCAGGGCTTCGTTGCCGATGGCGTCGCCGTAGGCGTAGGAGGTCAGGAACTGGTGGACTTTCATGACGACGGCAGTTTTTTCTCCAGCGCCCGTTCGCGGTTCTCCAGGAATTCGCTGCGGTCCTCCAGGATCTTGATCTTGGTCTTGAGGAGCTCTGCCTCGGTCCTCAGCTTGGAGATCTCGACGATCATGTTGTGCATGGCGTTGTGCAGCAGGCGGATGTATTCGCTGCTCTGCAGGACGATGCGCTCCTTTTTCTGCAGCTGCAGGATGCCGGTCTTCAGCTCGATGTACAGCGGGCGGGTCATGAAGCGGATCAGGGGCGAAAGCAGGCTGCGGACCTTTTTCATCACCGCCTTGACCGCTCCCGTCTCGCGCAGGGCTTCCTCGAGCGCCACCTCCGGCGACTGGTTCTCGGCGAAGCCCGGATACAGGATCGGGTCGTAGATGTTGGGGATCTCCTGGAAATCGGGCAGGGGCTGCAGCTCCATCTCGGCGATTTCGTCGATGTCGCGCTGCTTGAGAAGGCCGGCGTCCTTCCTGTCCTGGATTTTCTTGCGAATGGCTTCCATGATCTCGTCGACGTTGATGCCCGGGCCTGAGCTGATGAAGGGTTCCATGCTTCCACCTCCTGCCCAGGCATTATACAGGAAGGGGCGCTAGGGGGCAAGAGCGCAAACCGGTGCTGATCAAGATCATTAGCGAAGAGTACAGTGTTGTAGTGACAGGTCGCGTCCCCATTCGGGGACAAGCCCTGTCACTACCGATATATGATGCTAATCGGGTTTGTCCAGCGCCTTGTCGTTGACGCCCGGCAGCTCGGCCGGGATGCCGGTGAAGTGGACCAGCCGTTCGTGGAACTTCTCGGCTTTCTTGGCCGTCTCGTCGTACTTGCCGGCGGCGTTGTTGATGTGCTTGCCCAGCAGGCTGAAATCGGCGTAGAAATGGGTGAAGCCGTCCTGCACCTTGACCAGGTTTTTTAATATTTCCTTGGTCTGCTGCTCGATCTTCAGCCCCTTCAGGCCGAAGGCGATGGCCATCAGGTAGGCGTAGAAGCTGTTGGGCGAAACCGGGATCACGTGCCGGGACATGGCGTAATTGAATATTTCGTAGTTTTTCTCGCTCAGCGAGTCGCTGATCATGGTTTCGTAAAAGACGTTTTCAGCCGGGATGTACATCAGGGCGAAATCGAACGTGCTTTCATCGGGGCGGATATATTTGTCGGCGATTTCATCGATGCGCAACTTGACGCTTTTGATGAATTCCTTTTTGTTTTTTTTCCGGCTGTCGTCGTCTCCCGCCGCCAGCAGGCGCTGGAAGGCTTCCAGCGGAAACTTGGCGTCCACCGGGATGATCCATTCGCCCAGGCGAATGACCGCGTCGACCTGGACGTTGTTTTTAAAGGAGTACTTCATAGTGTAATTGCCGGCCGGGAAAACCTGCTGCAGCAGGTCCTCCAGCAGGAATTCGCCCAGGTTGCCGCGCAGCTTCGGGGCGCGCAGGATATCCTGCAGCGAAGCGATGTCCTGGCCGATCTCTTTCATCTGTTTGGCGGTTTCCTCCAGCGCCCCCAGTTTTTTCTGGATTTCGCCGACCACGCTGCCGGTCTGGCTCAGTTGCGAGGTGATGTTGCCCTGGGTGCGGGTCAGGTTCTCGTTGACCGTGCGCGTGATGGCGTCCAGCTGTCCGGACATCACTTTCTGTGCTTGCTGAAAAAGTTCGGTTTGCCGGCCCAAGGCCTGGTGCTGCGACTCCATTTGGGAGGTTTTCATATCCAGCAGCTGGTTCTTCAAGTCCATGACCTGCTGGTTGAGCGCTGCGTCCCTGGGCCTTGACAGGATGACGATCAACACCAGGATGGCGATCAGCACCGCGCCCAGAAAAACAATGATTGCCGTATCCATGACTGCTCCTTTCTCCTTCCTGAAGACAAACTAACAGAACATTTTGGAAAAAGCAACTCCACTCAGGTCCAGGAAGTGAAGACGTTCGGCGTTGGGCGTTCGGCGTGAAGAAATTCAGAGAGTTGTGGAGCTAGTCATTTCTGTCACCGAACTCCGAACTCTGCACTCCGAACTCTACCATTGTTTGACTTTTGGCCGCGCAGTCATCGAGGCCGTCGGCGAGCAGTCGCAGCGGCTGGGCTCGCTGATCCCGGTCATCCTCGACGCCAAGCGCGGCGACATCGCCTCCACCGCCATGGCCTACGCCCGGTCGGCGTTCATCACGCTGGGGGCGCATGCCGTCACCCTCTCGCCCTACCTGGGCAAGGACTCCATCGATCCTTTCCTGACCGACAGGGAAAAGGGGGTGTTCCTCCTGTGCAAGACCTCGAACCCCGGGGCGGGCGATCTGCAGGACCTGCCCGTTCTGGAACCCGCTCCCGATGTCAACCAGGGCAACCGGGCCGTTCAGTCCCCCGAGGGGACGGCCGAAGCGGTCCAGCCCCCTGCGGGGACGGACCGGACGGTCCAGCCCCTCTACCTGGTCGTCGCCCGCCTGGCCCAATCATGGAACACCTCGGGCAATATCGGCCTGGTGGTCGGCGCCACCCAGCCCGAGGCGCTGGCGCGCGTCCGCGCCGTTGCCCCGGACTTGTGGTTCCTGGCCCCCGGCGTGGGCGCCCAGGGCGGCGACCTGGAAGCGGCCCTTCATGCCGGCCTGCGCGCCGACGGCAAGGGCATGCTGCTGCCGGTATCGCGCTCCGTATCGCGCGCCGTCGATCCGGCCGTGGCCGCGGCCAAACTGCGCGATGAAATTATCAATATAATGTACCGGCGCGAGCGCTAAAAGCCGCCGGTCGAGGAGTCATCAGCCATGAAACGCAACTGGATGGTTTATATGACTGTGGGAGGGGTCTGGCTGGGAATGGTCGTGGCCATGCCGGCGGCTTCCGCGCTGGGCCTGTGGAAAACGGTGGATGAAAAGACCCACCAGTCCCGTTCCATTGTCCGCATCTGGGAGGA
>JAPKZL010000287.1 GCA_026393795.1 Candidatus Aminicenantes bacterium
GATCTTTTCGACGATGACCCCCCCTTCAAAACCGGCATTGGCGGCGATCTGCTTCAGCGGCATTTCCAGCGACTTGGTCAGGATGTCGATGCCGAACTGCATGTCGCCGTTCAGCTTGAACTTTTTCAAATTCTGGGCGCACTTGAGCAAAGCCACGCCGCCGCCCGGCACGATGCCTTCCTCGACGGCCGCCTTGGTAGCGTGCATGGCGTCCTCGACCCGGGCCTTCTTTTCCTTCATCTCGGTCTCGGTAGCGGCGCCGACCTTGATGACGGCAACGCCGCCGGAAAGCTTGGCCAGCCTTTCCTGGAGCTTTTCCTTATCGTAGTCGGAGGTGGTATCCTCGATCTGGCGCTTGATCTGGTTGATCCGGCCCTTGATGTCCGCATCCTTGCCGATGCCTTCGACGATGGTGGTGTTGTCCTTGTCGACCGTGACTTTCTTGGCCGAGCCGAGCCAATCGAGGCCGACCGATTCCAGCTTGACGCCGATCTCCTCGGAAATCACCTTGCCTCCGGTCAGGATGGCGATGTCTTCCAGCATGGCCTTGCGGCGGTCGCCGAAGCCCGGGGCCTTGACGGCCACGACGTTCAGCAGGCCGCGGATCTTGTTGTAAACCAGGGTGGCCAGCGCTTCGCCTTCGATATCCTCGGCCACGATGACCAGCGGCCGACCCGACTTGGCGATCTGCTCAAGCAGCGGCAGCATTTCGCGCAAATTGGAAATCTTCTTTTCGTTCAAGAGGATCAGCGGGTTCTCCAGCGAGACCACCATCTTGTCCGAGTCGGTCACGAAGTAGGCCGAGATGTAGCCGCGGTCGAACTGCATGCCCTCGACCAGGTCCAGGGTGGTGTCCAGCGACTTGGCTTCCTCGACGGTGATGACGCCGTCCTTGCCCACCTTGTCCATGGCTTCGGCGATGATCTCGCCGATGGAAATCTCATTGTTGGCCGAAATGGAACCGACCTGGGCGATCATTTTGCCGGAAACGCTCTGGCTCATTTTTTTCAGGTCCTTGACGACCTGCTCCACGCCCATGTCGATCCCCTTCTTGATCAGGGTCGGGTTGGCGCCGGCGGCGACCATTTTCAGGCCTTCGCCGTAAATGCTCTGGGCCAAAACGGTGGCGGTGGTGGTCCCGTCCCCGGCGATGTCGGAAGTCTTGGAGGCCACTTCCTTGACCATCTGCGCCCCCATGTTTTCCTTTGGATCGGACAGCTCGATCTCCTTGGCCACGGTCACCCCGTCCTTGGTGATGGTCGGTGACCCGAATTTTTTCTCCAGCACGATATTGCGTCCGCGCGGACCGAGGGTGGCTTTCACCGTGTCGGCCAGCTGGTTGACGCCATTCAAGATAGCCTTTCTGGCTTCTTCTCCCAAAATAATTTCTTTAGCCATTTTTCCTCCTTATTTAAGATATTGACCTTTTTTAAAACAACCGCTTACTTGACAATGGCCAGCAAGTCTTTCCGCTCTATAATCAGATGCTTCTTGCCGCCAACTTTGAATTCCTGACCGGAATACTTACTGAACAGTACCTTGTCACCCACTTTGAACAAATCCTTCATGGGCTTTTTCCCTTCAATGTCAAAGTCATTTCCGATAGCTTTAATGATGCCTATCATGGGTTTTTCCTTGGCTGTGTCGGGAATGACAAGCGAGCCCACTTTTTCCTCTTCTTCGATCGGTTCGACCAAAACTCGGTCATCCAAAGGATGTAAATTCATATTTAACCTCCTAAATTTGAATTTATTTCTGTAAAAATAGTATAAAGTAAAATTTCGAGCTTGTCAACCCATAATATTTTATTTATCAAAAAAATATGAGTATAATTATATCAACCACAAAAGTAGTCAGTAGGCAGTAGTTAGTAGCCAGTAGGAAGAATTTTTTGCAAACTAATGCAAAAACTATTTGCTGTAAGTAGATTTTCCTACTAACTACTGACTACTAACTACTAACTACTTGTCTTTTCACTATATCTAACGCTTTCTTGCCATAAGCCCTGCGCCAGGTTCACCCCAACCAAATCACTACGGTCAAGAGCGAAAACATAGTGATCAACACCCCGGCCCGGGCGTGCTCGCCGAAGCGGATCGTCACCCCGTAATCCCTGGCGCTTTCGATTACAATGAGGTTGGCGATGCTGCCGATGGTGATCA
>JAPKZL010000288.1 GCA_026393795.1 Candidatus Aminicenantes bacterium
GGACGGTAAAACTGCAAAATCAGGCTGACCAGCGTTGTTTTGCCCACGCCGCTGGGGCCGACGACGGCCAGATGTTCGCCGGCCATGGCCGTGAAGGAGATATCTTCCAGCACCGTGTCCAGGCTGTTGTATGAGAAAAAAACGTGCTTGAATTCCACCTCGCCCTTCAGCCGGTCCACTTTTATCCCTTTCCCGACGTTTTCCTCGGGCACCACGTCGAACAGGGCCGATACGCGCTCCAGGGAGGCGACGGCGTTCTGCCACTGGAAGTTGGCCGTGGCCAGGAATTGGGCCGGACCGTAGACGAAACCGACGTAGGATTGAAAAGCCAGCATCGAGCCTACGCTCCACTGCCCGCGGATGATCAGATAGGCCCCGCTGGCCAGGACGATCATGCCGGCAATGTCCGGGGCGGCGCCGATGGCCAGGTTGGCCACGGAGCCCAGGGTTTGCTGTTCCATGCCCAGCTGCAGCGAGGCGCGCAGCTTGCCCATCAACGAGTTCAGGGTCCGCTTTTCGGTGGCGAAGGCTTTGATCAGTGACGTCTGGGCCAGCGATTCCTGAACCGATTGAAAGACCTCGGCCTGGCGTTCCATGCCATGATGGCTCAAAACCCGCATCTTGCGGCCGAAGAAGCGCACCGAGATGAACATCAGCGGCAGCACGACCAGCACGGCCGTGGCCAGGCGCCAGTTGAGGTAAAGGAGGAAAAAAACGCCGCCGCCGAAGCGCAGCAAGGAAGTGAATATATATACCATGGTGCTGGAAAAAAACCAGCGCAGGCCGCCCACGTCGCCCAGCAGTCGCGACATCAGGTAGCCGGTCTCCTTGGAATCGAAAAACGATTTGGGCAGGCTCAGGGTACGGTCGAACAGGGCCTGCTGGATATCGAACAATACTTCCTGCTCGAAGCGGGTGAAAAAAAACTGTTGCAGGATACCAAAGATAGTCCCGGCTGCTTTGATGCCGGCCAGGAGCAAGATCACCCCCAGAAGCAGCGAGAGCCGCTTGCCCAGGATGACCTTGTCGATCAGGTAGCGGGTGATCAGCGGGCCGGGAAAGGCCAGCAGCGAGGTCAGCAGGATGAGCAGCGCTCCCAGTGCACCCTTGCGCCAATGGCGTTTGATGAAAGGGACCAGGTTTTTCAGATTGGCCCGCAGGCGGTCTTTTTTTGGCCCGATAGCCAGTTTGTCTTCGGGCAGGCGGCGGCTCAGAGCGCCTTTCAGGTATGCGAACCAGGAGTTCATCTATTGGGATTATAGCTCATTTTGGGTGAAGAGTGAAATTGACAAACAAAGAGATCCCCCCTTTATCCCCCCTTCAGTAAGGGGGGAAATGAGAAGAAAAATCAATATAAGAAATTATTATTGAGCTATCTTGCATGTTTTTAACCCCCCTTACCCAAGGGGGGTGGCGAAGCAGCACAAACTATCCGCCGACCCTGGTGGATATAGTTTGTCTGTCCCTTTAGGGGCCGGGGGGATATATATCTTGAGGATGAGCTTGTTTTTCGGCTATTTTACTTTTGGCCCGATGACAAAATCATAAGGCCTTCGGAACCACCAGCGCTTGCTGTCCACCCAGCAGCTGGCCACAGTCCTGTCTTTGTGAATGTATTTGACCAGCGGTCCGTCCTGGGTTTCAAAATAAATCGTTTCAATTTTTGGCCGCCAGAGCCTGGCAATAATGCCTGTTTTTTTCAGTAGGCGATAAGGTTTTCTTAAAAAGAACTTCATAGCTCTTATGATATGTAGCCGGCCATGCAGTACCCTGGCCCAGATCAATCCTATCCTTCCGTTGCAAACTTTGTGAATTTTTCCTTTGCGCTCGTAATAGGTTACTTTGCCGATGAGATTTTCTTCCGTCACTGGTTCATCGTCGTTTTGAGGGTTGTTATCTCCGCGGGTAATCGAAGTATTATCCGATTTATTTACTATCCGGTGGACAAGCTTCTTATCAATTAATTTTGAATCTTGACTTTTAATGACAAGAATATCGCCTTTATTTAGTTTTTTTAAAAATATACTATTTACAAATAAATTGTCACCCGGTTTGAAAGTTCCTTTCATACTATTGCCAGAATAAATCAGAGAATTTTTTATGTTTTTAGTCAACATTGATCTTTTAGTCGAATTCATAAAAAATTAGATTTGAAGTGATTGACTAATTGTTTTCTGATCAACTTCTCCTTTCTTTAGATAAAGGTTATAGACTGGTGTTTGTTTTACAACTTCATAAAGAAGGTTGAACAAATCGATTCTCATTTTTTTTGGGATTATTATGGAATTTATCATGTGCTCATTCCATATGAATTCCAGTATTTTTTGGGGATTGGCTTTTTTTATTCGAAAAAAATGTGATTTATGAATAAGAAAAATACCTCCCAATGGAGCCGATTTATTTCCACACGAGATTGTGCCAAAAGGTGTTGCATGTATATGTATTCCTTTTTTGTTTTTTTTAAGAACTATTTGGTCATCATTCAATATGTTTTCTTTATTAAACTGGGAAATCGTTGTTGTTTTGCCCCCCTCGTCAGGAGCCAGAAATAAGGCTGCTTTTTTCTTGATTATGACAGAAGCTCCATGCATGAGCATCGAAGAATACTTTGGAAAACTCCCCCAGATTAAGTTTCTGAATCCAGCCAAAAATGCTATATCGCTAAATGTTTTTTCTTTTTCCAATGGATAAAAAACATAAAATTCGTTGGTATTGAAGTTTTGAATCAGAATTCTTTTCCAACTAAGATCAATGAATGATAATTCTGGAAAAATCAAACAGTTTTGGATTACTTCGCGTATTTGTGGAAAGCATAAAGCTTTGCTTTCCAACCATCTTTTCGGAAAACCAATACTTTTTGATAATGCTTCTTTTTCAAGTTTTGTTAAGCGGGATATGTGATGCGAGTTCTGGTCTAGCAGGAAAAAATAAAATATTGCACGAAAATTTTCTTTCCGGCAATAATATTGTGAAAATTTTTCAGTTTCTAATAATGGGATTTTTATATCGCTTACTATTTTTTGTTGCAAACCTCCTAGTCTTTGATAATAAACTTCCACTTTTTATTAAATTTGTCAGTTTGTTTTAATGTTTATACATTTTGATGTGCTCCCGAAATACAAATCGTTGCAGCACTTGCCCCGGTATTGCAAGTTGGAGTGTTCACATAACCTCCAAATGAACATAATGGCTTAGCAGTGTCGACATTCGATCCAGGGACGCAGGTGGCTTCATAAGAGGGGCCATTAACACAATTCGCATAAGGATATGTCCCTGCTGTGCATTCTCCTTGAGTATGCACTTGTCCACTCACGCTTAAATTTGATAAATCTTTTGAAATGGGCGATTCATAAAGAAGTTTTTTTGATTTTTTTATCATAATTTATCCTCCATTTTATTTGTTGATTCTATTTTGGGGAAAGATCCCTAATCTGTTTGATTCCTCACAAAAAAAATAAGATGATGTGAGCTTCCCTGATTGATGATAATTGTTGGCAATGCAGCTGCCAATGCAACTATCACGAAAAATGCAATTTCCGCATATGCCTGTAAAACTTGAAGGGATTTGATCTCTTAATTCCATGAAAAATTTATGGTTAATCCAAACATTTTTAATATGATCCGTTCCGATGTTACCGCAAACAAGTTCCGGAACTGTTACGCCGATCCCGCATAATGCCATCTCGCCTCCTGAAAGTATTCCCAGAATGTTTTTTATTGCGCACCGGTTCATGCTGTCATTCAGAAGTTTTTTTATTGGAAAAAATGCTTGGGGTATATCAAAATAAATCGAGATAGGATATTTCTTTTTTATCTTTGCTTCAATTTTGTTGAAAAGCAAGATCAATTCTTTTACAGTTAATCCATTGTCTGAATAAAAAACTTCACCGCGACCTGATTGTTGTATATGGTTGAATTTGACTGACCCGCAACCCCAGCCTACGGCCATTCTTATTATGTCTTCCAGCTCTGTGACATTGCCTTTGTGCAAGGTACAAATGATCTGTGGGTGAAATCCAGCCTTGGCCAGTGCCTTGATGCCGGCAACGGCATTCTTGAAAGAACCATTGACCCCGCGCAACTTATCGTGGGTTTCGGCTCTGGCGCCATCGACCGAAACAGAGATAAAGTTGAAATGCGGCTTTGATTTCAGGAATCGGGCTATTTTATCATCGATCAAAGTGCCGTTTGTCTCCATGATCATGCCAATGTTTTCTGATTCAATATAATCAACGATCTCGCAGAACTGGGGATGCAGCATAGGCTCGCCACCGGTCAGTTTCACCGATTGCAATCCCAAAGGCTTGGCTTCGGCTATAGCTTTTTTAAGATGTTCGAGTTTGAGGAATTTACCGTTGTTATTATCGGCCTGATAATCGGGCTCGATCCAGCAATGGCGGCAGGTCAGGTTGCAGGAGCCGGCAATGTACATGTAGAGCGAGGTCAGCGGCGGCACGCCCTCGGGAAGATCGAGCTTCCGCGTCGCGGCCGGCATGGCTTCTTTTTTCAACAACTCAGGCTCGCAGCCCATAACTCGCTCCTGTTTCTTTCAAGAAATTCTTAAAACAATCCTCGGGATTGGCGCGGTTGAAGTCTCCGGTCAGCTGCTGGGCCAGCCCGGGGCAACTGCCATTGCAGTACTTATTCCATTCGCAGGTTTCGCACCCCGCGACCTCATTCGTGGGGATGCTTCTCCGTTCACGCAGTGCGATCAAGGTTGGATGATTATACCATATGTCAAGTAGGGAGTCACTGCAGATGTTGCCCATCACCAAACCGGGCAGCATGCAGCAGGGGACGACCGAGCCGTCGTGGAGGATGTCGATCTTGGAAAACACGCAGCCGCAAGCGGTCAGGTAGCCCATGGACCAGGTATGAGGATTTTCGCCCGTGCGCCGGGCATGGACCATCTCGGCGTACATCTTGCGCTTGGCTTGCGGGCCGGCTTGGGCTTTGAGGCGGCCGGGGTAGCGCCGTTGCAAACGGCCGATCATGGCCATGGCTGCCATTTGTTCTTTGGGGGACAGGGACATGTCCGCGTCGCTGCGGCAGCCCGAGCCGATGGGCATGGCCTCGTTGTTGCCGAAGGAGTTCAACCCGATGTCTTCGAGAAGCAATTTGGCGATATTTTCAAGGTCGTTGAGGTTGTGGCGGTTGATGGTCACGCGCACCGCCAGAGGGAAATTGGCCTCTTTTAGAACTTTTAAACCGCGGATCGCTTTGTCAAAGGAGCTTGGGCGGCTCTGGTTGTGAATGGCAGCAATGGAGCCATCGATAGAGATCTGTATATAATCAAGGCGTAACTTCCGTTTCCCTTGTTCGAATTTTTTCAGCAGCTTTTCGTCAATCAGGGTGCCATTGCTCAGGAGGTTGTAACGCATGCGGTTAACGATAATCCCGTCGATCAGTTCGAATATATCGGGACGCAGCAACGCTTCGCCGCCGGTCAAGGAAACATCCATGATGCCGATCTTTGCCAGCTCGGCAAAGAATTTTAGCCAGGTGGCGGTAGGCAGGTCCTGTAAACCTGCCATCTCGTTGGCATAAAAACAGTAATTGCACTTTAGGTTGCATTTGCCGGTGATGGAGATGCTGACGCTTTTGGGCGATGGCAATTTATTGATTTTACGGCTTGAATTCAAATTTATTTCTCTTTATTTCCGGGGAATTCCCAAAAAACCGTTGGACCGCATATCGTCGACAAAGGTCTTGACTTGCCCTTCGACTTCGGCTTCAGGCACGCTGTCAAATGTCTTTTTTAGGGCGGAAATAATAGCCGGCAAATCTTTTTTACCATCGCAGTGCTTCCAAATGAACAAGCCGGTGGTGTTGATCACCCGGATCTGGTTGGTATCGGGGTTGAAGAGCAGTGCCCCGTCCGGGTCTTCTTCGCGGAGGACTACGTCAGGGTTGCGAACGAGCAAATTTTTGATTTTTTCATTTGGCATTCACGCATTCTCCTTACGATTAAACAAGTATATACAAGAAAAATTTAGTTGTCAACAACTCAACGTCCATTCACCCTGGTTATTGCAATTTCATTTGATTCCCCTTAGACTCCCATCATGGGTAAAGTCGATTTTTCTATCAGTTTCTTATCAGTTCGTATCCCCGTCAGCTTTTCTTTCATCACATGCCCGAACCGTGTTTGGGTGCAACCACTTCATATGCGACAGGCTTTCATGGCAGAATTCAATGGTTTTATGGAAGCACTGGCCCAAGCCTTCCTGCGCTACGGCCGAGCCGATGCGTATCAGTGCTACTTCAGTTCCTCGGAGCTGTCCGTGCTCTCCCGAGAGGAGATGGGAAGGCTTGCCCGGATTGATAGCCGAGTTCGGATCTGTCCGCTCGATCTCGCTTGGCCCAAAAAGCCCCCGAGGTGCGACGTACTATACATGGAGACTATTCAGCCTGAGCGGGAGCTCGTATTTCGCCGGTGGCTGGAACGAGACTACCCGGTACCGGTGACCCGCAACACCTACACGATCGCGACCCGGGGGCATCTCCGCGAGCTACTCGACGTCTGCCTGCTAAACCTGGGTGGACGCCCGTTCGACGCCCTCGTGGTGCTCTCCCACGCGACAAAGGCGGCGGTGGAGGTCCTCATGGCTGATGTAGCTGACCTCTCTGGGGGCGCTCTAACCTGGCGCGGGCGAGTGGAAGTCATCCCACCGGGCTTGGAGATGGAGGCCTTCGAACCTATCGATCGGCTGGAGGCCCGCCGAGCACTTGAGCTGCCAAGCGATACCGTTATTCTCCTGTCGATTGCCCGCCTATCCAGTTCGTCGAAAATGACCTACAGCCGCATGCTCGATGCCCTGGCGAGAATCCAGTCACGGACCTCTCAACGTGTACTCTTGGTGCTCGCCGGTGCCGGTTCGAACCAGGAGGTAATTGCTCTGGAGGCGGCAATTGCCGCACGCGGGTTGGTCGGCTTGGCGATATGCCGGCCGAACTTCGCCGATGGCGAGAAGGTCGCTTTGCTGTCCGCGGCTGATATTTTCCTTTCCCTTAGTGACAACCTCCAGGAGTCGTATGGAATTTCCCTGGTCGAGGCGATGGCCGTCGGGCTGCCGATCGTGTGCACCGATTGGGACGGGTACCGTGACATCGTTCGTCCGGCAGTGAACGGGTTCCTTGTGCCGACGACATGGGATGTGCAAGACAGTCTGATTGGGGAGATGGATGTCTTCAGGCATCCCTATAGCCACGAGACGATTCAAGCCATCGCCCAGTCGATCTCCCTGGACGAGGCTTTTCTCGATGAACACCTGCTGCTGCTCGTGGAGAGGCCGGAGCTGCGTTCGAGCTATGCCGAGCGCAACCGGACGGAGGCTCGTGAGCGTTTTAACATCCGCCATACTGTTGAGAGCTACGAGCACCTTTGGCAGGAACTCGCAGCCGTCGCAGCTAGGGACTCGTCACAGTATCGAAATCTGGCTCCGGCACTCACCTATGACTACTCGAGACACTTTCGGTCGTATCCGACCCGTACGACGATCTCGAGTGACCCGGACGAGCACCTCCCTTGAGCCCTTGGGAGCAGCCTCCACGGGCATCTCCTCGAGCGCATGGAGCCAATTTATTATTTAGGAATGTTCGTTCCGCGTGTATTAAAATGAAAGAACGGCGTGCCATGCCCTTGTTGTAGTTGTGCAAGCAACAAGGAATGTGTTATATTTATTTTGGCGGAGAGTTGAAAAATTGGCTGGAAAGTTATTAATTTGAGCAAGAAAATAGTGCGCGATTGCGAGTCGGCTCGGGAAAAATTCCAAGCGTTCGAGTTTGCCTATCATGTCATGCGGCCGGATGATCTAAGATACCTGCGCGAGCAGTCCTCTGTCTACAAAAGGGCTGTAATGGCGGTCCAGGAGCTTATATTGCCCGCCGTGCGTAAGAATTGTCCTCATTGCCCTTATGGGACGTGTTGCCGCCTCAGTTCGCCTGAGCTCAGCATCTATATAGCCGGCTCGGTCGGCTGCTTCAATTTGACCGATTATTTGCTGACTCGCTGCGGCTGCGAACTGCCTGAGCCAAATTTTGCTAACAACCGAAGAAACCTGTGCGCTTTCTGGGACAATGACTGCCGTTTGCAGCCGGACTGCCGCAGCCTGCTGTGCCTGCAGTTCTTTTGTGAACCGCTCCGTCGCGATTTGGACATGGATTTGGTCAACAAGCGTGTGGCTGCAGCGCAGTCCGTTGTCAATAATTTCTCAATAGGTCAACTGTTGCAAAAACAGCACCGCTAACGCCGGGGAAAAACTAAAATAAGGAAAGATATTGAAAAATATACAAAAAATACTATAATTGATATGAGAGAAATATGAAAAATACCGCTAAAATGAAAAAACCTGTATACCAAAAACCGAAAGCGGTGTCATTATCCGGGGTTGCCCAGGGGGCGTGCAGAAACGGATCGACTGATGGTGGTAAGTGCGATGTCGGCGCTAGTGCTGGGAATAATTGCAAAACTGGAGAAACTGTATACAGCGGGAAATGTGGTACAGGCGGAACTCATAATTAATTTCCGACCATCAAAAAAAAAATAAAAGCAGTAGCCGAATTAAAAATAGTCGACGGATTCAGATGGGATTTTTATGGCAGGGGGAAAAATTCTTCTCTCCTTATTTCACGTCTTAAACGCGTGTTGGGGATAAACCGGGAAGTGGCAACGGCTCTTGCGGTTCACAAAACCAGGCAGATCACTAAAATATCGATCAATGTTTCACCGGAGGAGATCCGCTGGAAAGATTTGCCTGTTGAACACGATAATGAGATTCCTTGCCTGGTTGGACCTTTTTCCACGTCGGAAAAGATGGCCTTCCAGCTGGAGCGCATTTCTCGGATCGTGGCCAACGCTTCTGAAAAGAAGGGTGGCCTCCTGGTGCACGGGGCGCTGGCCGAACGGAAGGGCGTCGGGGTGATCCTGGCCGGGCCCGGGGGCGTTGGGAAGACTACCGCCAGTATAAAATTGCCACCTCCCTGGTGTGCTCTCAGTGA
The DNA here is from genome assembly GCA_026393795.1 of Candidatus Aminicenantes bacterium. Taxonomy (NCBI): domain Bacteria; phylum Candidatus Aminicenantota; species Candidatus Aminicenantota bacterium. The sequence goes on from JAPKZL010000288.1 coordinate 9,001, forward strand.
TGACAATGCCCTGATCGTTAAGGCTGCTGATGGAACTTATTGGGCCCACCCCTGGCCGACCTGGAGTCGATACAGGGAGGGAGACATGAGCGGGTCCTGGGATGTCCAAGCCGCCGTAAAGCTTGGGCTGATCTGCATGTTGTCCAAAAACAAAAAAGATCATATTTCCCAACTACCCATTCGCCAGGCCATCAGCGAACTGGTCGATGTCAGCGGCCAGACATTTGCAATCCTGGCCAACGGGATGAGCATGGGCGCTCTCCGCCGCATTAATAAGATGCGTTTTCACAATGCCATTGCGGTCAGTAAAAAGATTCCTGTTTGCCGTTTGGAAATAAGTCTTAGCGGCAATTTCTGGGATGAAATTGAAGGATTCTTGAATGCGCCGGCAAAAATGCATAAGATGAAAGGGTGAAAGCCAGGACCCTGATTACAATTTTTGTCATTCAGCCTGCGGGAAGCAGTAACCTGGTCCGATCTGTCCTGAAGGGGAAGCGGTGACCATGAGCGATCTTGTCGCGGAAATCAGGGATGAAGGGTTCTCGTTGACGGCGCCAGTGGTCATGGAACTGGTTGAGGCCATGCATGAGAAAGGCGCTTCATTCAGGTTTCAAGCCAAAGGCTACAGCATGACCCCGGCTATCCGCGATGGCGACCTTATTACCGTCTCGCCGCTGAAAGATATCCTGCCTCAGCGCGGCGATGTCCTCGCTTTTCGTCACCCCGAGCGGCCGCAGATGCTGGTCCACCGGGTCTTGCATAAGCGGGAGAAGAGGTATTTCATCAAAGGTGATAATTGCCCTGCAGCCGACGGCTGGATATCGGTGGAAAACATTCTTGGATTAATCACCAAAGTGGAGCGGCAGGACCGGGCCCGTTTCTGGCCGAACCGTTCATCATCTTCTTTCTGGACGAATTTCTATCTAGTCTTTTATCCTCTTTGGCCTCCGGTACGCCGGATTTTGGCCAAGGCCATGCGTCGCCTGCGCAGAATGGTCCACCTGGGAAATTGAAAAAACCATCCTCTTCCGATGGCGAATGCGGCCGTTTCTGTCAAGTGGGCCACGACCAGACTTCCCGCAAAAACAGCAATAACAGTTTAAATATTTTTTGCCCTGGTCTTGAGAAGCAGCTCGCGGCGCCGGGTTTCGGGGAAGCGCTCGATGGCGTAGCGCAGGGTTGTGCGCGGGATGGCCGGGCCGTGCGTGAGCAGAAAGCGTTCCAGCCTGGCCATGTCGCGCTTGCCGGCTTCGCGTAACACCCAGCCGTTGGCCTTGTGGATCAGGTCGTCGGCGACCGGGAAAAGGGCAACGGCTTGGTCGTAGATGATATCCAGGAAGCCCTCTTTTTTGGTCAGTTTGAGAAACGATACGATCGACGCCCGCTTGACCCAGCGGTTGGGATGGCCGGTCCAGGTTTTTATATCCTTGACCAGTTCAGGGTAACGGAGGAGCAGTGTGCCCATAATCTCCGGGCAGAAGATATCGACCGAAGCCCAGTTGTCAAGAAAGTCTTTAGCCAGCCATTGCTTGACCTGGGTGCAGAGTTCGCATGGAAATTCTTTTTTGAAGCGGACTAAAATCAAGGTGGCGATGCTCTTGGCTTCAAGCTCGGGCTTGGGGAAAAGGATAACGCACAGTTGCAGCGCCTGTTCAATGTGCCATGTTTTTTTTATAGCGAGGTACAATTCGGTGGCCAGAGCCCGGACTGCGGGCGAAGGTATGCCGAAGGAGCGCACCGTTTCCTTGAAATAATTCTGCACCTGGCGGGCCCTTTCCGGGTCAGCTTGGGCGCGCAATTTTCCCAGCGCTTGCCGGGCGATGGCCTGCGGGGTCAAAACGGCTGTCGGCATGGAACCCTCCTGTTTTCAATCATTTCCATTTATCATTTACTTTAATGATGGTCGTTCTTGCAAGTTTAACCGAATATCTGCAAATTTCACGGCAAACGGGCAATGGCGACAGAAATCGTGGGTAAATTTTCGCAGCATATCCTTTCTTTTTATTGATGCAAGCAAGGTTTCGAGGCGCTCATCCGCTATGTTTCCGAAACTGTACTTTTGATAATAGTCATGGCAACATAGATACAAATTGCCGGCCACTCCAATATAAAGGTTTTCAAAGTATCTGGCGGTGCACCAAACTTCGTCGCTGCCATGATCGACGGGCGGCCCGGCGATGTGATCGAGCATGCCAGCTCGGTTCATGACTCCTTGAAAAACAATTTTGACTGGGTAATCTTTCCAGAATTCTTTCATGCGGTTGAAATTATTGAGGTGAATGGCATCGCTTTTACCGTGAACGATGATGGCCATAGGAGGACCTTTTTCCCCTTGGTTTTTAAAAAGACGCGCTAAATTCTCCCGTATTTGGTTGATGTCGGCAGCGGGCGCTGAAGTGGCCTGCCGATACTCGTCGGGGTCGATGGCGGGAAGGTTGATGTGGAAATTAGTAATCAAAGGTTTTTCTCGGGATAAAAAATCGACCAGATCGGAAGTTATCCGGCTGCCGTTGGTGATAAACCAGTAATCAAAACCATACCGGCCGAGCATCCTGAGCCTGTCCTTGAAGAAAGGATCCAGTGTCGGTTCATTGTAGGCGGCAAAACTGACGGTTTTGAGCCGGGATTTGGGAATCGCGGCCGAGATATCTTTCAGGATGGCTTCAAACAGCCCCATGG
>JAPKZL010000289.1 GCA_026393795.1 Candidatus Aminicenantes bacterium
CACGGTGCTGCTGACGGACCGGATCAGCGCCAGCGCCGCCGAAGGCTTTACCATGGCCATGCGCGTGCTGCCGCACGTCACGGTGGTGGGCGACACCACCGAAGGAGCCCTCTACTCCCAGTTTCCCGAAAGGATGCCCAATGGCTGGACCCTGTGGGTGGCCTTCAAGGAGGTCCGGGACCATGAGGGCGTCTGCTGGGACGGCGTCGGCATCCCGCCCGACCTGCGCGTCCTCAACACGGCGGCCGATATCGCCGCCGGCCGGGACCGGGTGCTGGAATTTGCCATGAAGTACCTGGAAAAGGGAGCTCCCGCCCTTCATGATGAGGCAAAAAGCCTCGTGGATGTGAAAAAATCCCTGGTCGATGAATATATGCAGTTTGTTAAGGACAAAGGGCTCGAAGCGGCGGTCGCCTTGCTCAACCGGGAACGGGCGGCAAAAAGCGGCTTGTACTACTTCACCCCTGACGAGGCCATGCAGCAGGCGGTCCCGCTCCTGGGACGCCGACAATACGCCGAGGCCATCGGACTGCTCAGTGCTTGCCGCGAGAGTTATCCCAAATTCCGCAGCCTTTATGCCATGCTGGCCCAAGCCTATCTCGGTTTGGGTGATGTCGCAACCGCTGAGGCGATCATGAAAGAGGGCGAAGCGGTCGAGCCGATGTTCTCCTATGAACGGTCGACGATCGAACAGGCGCAGGCTGCGCTGCGCAAGGCCAAGCAGGGCTCGGCCGCCGAGCTCTTTGGCAAGGCGCTGTCCGAGGGCGGTATCCCGGCCGCGGAAAAGAAGCTGAAAGAGTTGCAGAAACGGCGTGCGAACGGGCCGGTGTTCGACGAGAACGATTTTAACAATCTCGGCTACCAGCTGGTGCAGGAAAACCGCCTCGAGTCGGCTCTCTATGTCTTCGAAAAAACCGCCTTCCTTTATCCCGATTCATGGAATGCCTGGGACAGCCTCGGCGAAACGGAGGCTAAGGCGGGACGGAAAGAGCAGGCGATCGCCAGCTACCGCAAGTCGCTCGCGCTGAACCCCCAAAACAGGAACGGCAATGCGATGCTGGAAAAGTTGGAGAAAGGTCTATAATAAAATAAAGGCGGCGGCTTCATTGCCGCCGCCTTCCGTCCCAGCCGGATTGGCGCTGCCAGTAGGTGGACAGCTCTTTTTTTTTGACAAATAGCGCAGGTCTAGGCAAGCGAGCGCGGCCGATCAGACCAGAAAGAGCATGACCACGCCCAGCAGGGCGATCATGGTCCCGATGACCGCCCGCACCGTGATCCTTTCCTTGAAGAGGAAATGCGACACCGGCAGCAAAAACACAGGCGTGAGCGACATCAGCGTCGAAGCGACGCCGATATGAGTATGGGCGATGGCCACCAATGACAGCGTCACCCCCAGAACCGGCCCGGTCAAGGCGCCGGCGGTGATCTCAAGCAATGCCTTTTTGTCCTTCAGCGGACTCGGCAACCGGAACCGTCTCCTCGGCCACCACCCAGGCAACGCCGCCGATGGTCACCAGGATGCTGACAATCTCCAGGGCCAGCAGCTTTTCGCCAAGAAAAACGAAGGCCAGCAGGGCGCCGAATACCGGCACGAGCAAGGCCAACAGCATGGCCAGGCGCGGTCCGATCAGCAGAAAGGACTCGAACAGCATGGCGTCGCCGATGACAAAGCCGACGACGCCCGATACTCCCAGAAAGAAAAGGCGGCCCGGCTCAATGGCGAAAGGCAACGGAGTCCCGAACAGCAGCCAATGCAGCAGGACGAGGGCCGGGAAGGCGATCCACAAGCGGAAGGCGTTCACCGTCACCGCTCCGACCCTCTTCCCGGCGCGGGTGAAGACCACCGAGTTGAATGACCAGCAGACAGCGGTCAGCAAAGCCGCGATTTCACCAAAGACGCCCATTTGTTTCACCCGGGGTGGAAGAGTCAGGATGCCGCATTATAACAGAATTGAAGGCATTCGCTAAGTGCAAGGGGGAAAATTCTCAGCCACCGGCGTTTCCTTGACCGGATAAGCTTTTTTTTCTAAAATAAACTATGAAGCAAATGAAATCACTGCTGTCGGTCATCATGGCGTTCGTTTTCATCGCCGCGGCACGATTCCCGGATTTCGCCCAGAAACCCTATTCGCCCTCGCCGGTCACCCAACTGGTTTTCCTGGGCACCGGCACGCCCAATGCCGACCCGCAGCATTCGGGCAACTCGCTGGCCGTCGTGGTGAACAATACTCCCTACATCGTCGATTTCGGTCCGGGGCTAATCCGCAAAGCAGCGGCCATGTCACCCCTGTATGGCGGAAAAATAACCGGCCTCGAGGTGGCCAACATCAAGCGGGCTTTCCTCACCCATTTACACTCCGATCATACGACCGGCTATCCCGACCTGATCCTGACTCCCTGGGTTCTGGGCCGAGACGCGCCGCTGGAAGTGTACGGCCCGGAAGGGATCGCCGCCATGACCGAGCACATCCTGGAAGCCTACCGGGAAGACATCCGCATGAGAATCTACGGACTGGAGCCGGCCAACAACCAGGGCTGGCGGGTGATCAGTCATGAGATTAAGGAAGGGATCGTTTACAAGGACGACAACGTGACCGTCGAGGCGTTCCGGGTAGAGCACGGCAGCTGGCCCGAGGTCTACGGGTTCAAATTCACCACCCCCGACCGGGTGATCGCCATCTCCGGCGACACCCGGCCATGCCCGAACCTGGTCGAAAAATGCAAGGGGGTCGACATCCTGGTGCACGAGGTCTATTCCCAGGAAAAGCTGAAGGAACGCACCCCTTTCTGGCAGAAGTACCATCCGCAATTCCACACATCGACTTATGAGTTGGCCGAAATCGCCAAGCAGGTGCAGCCCGGCTTGTTGATCCTTTACCACCAGCTTTTTTGGGGCATTAGCGACAAGGAGCTGGTCAAGGAAATCACCGACCGCTACAAAGGTCAGGTAGTATCAGCTAGGGATCTCGACGTCTACTGAAGCCGGCCCGGCGAGCCGGACGGCCGCTGTTGACAGCGGGGCGGCTTTGGGGCATGATGCAGCCTCCGGCGCGGCGCCATTCGCAAACACGACCGGACCGAACCGAGGAGACTCCTTGCGCAAGGAGATGAAAATATTCCTGCTGGTGCTGGCCCTGACCGCGCTGGGTCTCGGCTTTTCCAACGACATCATCTCCAATTTCTTCAAGGACGCCTACCGGGTCAGCGCCTATCAGCGCGGCTTCATCGAATTTCCGCGCGAACTGCCGGGGATGCTCTGCATCCTGGCCATCTCGCTGCTGTCGTTCCTCTCCGACATCCGCATCGCCCTGCTGGCGCAGCTGCTGAGCTTTTCGGGCATCGTCGTCCTCGGCCTGGCCACGCCCTCCTTCGCCGTCATGCTGGCATTCATCTTCGTCAACTCCCTGGGCATGCATCTCTTCTTCCCGCTGCAGGACAGCATCGGCCTGGCCCTCATCCAGGACGGCCGCATGGGCAAGCGCATGGGGCAGTTCAAGGGGGTCAGCACCGCCTTCCAGATGGTGGCCGCGGCGCTGGTGTTCATCGGTTTTCGCAGCGGGGTGTTCAGCTTCGAGCGGCGCGTCAAGTGGCCTTTCCTGGCCGCCGGCGCGATCTTCCTCGCTGTCTTCGCCCTGCTGTGGTATCTCAACCGCCTGTTGCGCAACCCGAAGACGCACCACACCCGCGGCCGCCTGGTTGTGCGCCGGGAATACCGCTATTACTACACGCTGGTCACCATGTTCGGAGTGCAGAAGCAGATCATGATGGTCTACGGCCCCTGGATGCTGATCGACCTGCTGGACAAAAAGGCCGACACCATCGCCTTCCTGTCCATCATCGGCGGCGCCATCGGCATGTTCTTCATCCCCGCTTTGGGCCGCTGGCTGGACCGTTTCGGCATCAAGGCCATGCTCTATGCCGACGCCATCTCGTTCATCGGCGTCTACCTGCTCTACGGCCTGCTGAGCGCCGGCTTCGTCAGCGGCGCCCTGCCGCAGGTGGGTGTGCCGCTCTTCCTGGCTTATGTCATTTTCATCCTCGACCGCATGTCGACGCAGATGGGGCTGGTGCGCACCGTGTACCTGCGCACCATCGCCATTTCCCCGGCCGACATCACCCCCAACCTCTCGCTGGGATTGAGTCTCGACCATACGGTCTCGATCGTCTGCGCCTATCTGGGCGGGATGGTCTGGGTCAGCTGGGGCCCGCAATACATCTTCTTCCTGGCCGCCGCCCTGTCGCTGGTCAACCTCTACGTCGCTGTCCGCGTGCAGCTGCCGCCGGCGTCGGCCGCGCGCCCGCAACCCACGCTGGTCGAAGAGCTGGCCATCGCCCGGAGCGACGATTGATCAGATCTTCCTGACGCCGATGCCGGGGAAGTCGTTCAGGGTGATCTTGCCGTTTTTTATCTCCATGCCCTGAAAGACATCATTGGCGATCAGCAAATTGCCGTCGAGGTCGGCATAGTCAGCCAGCGGCGACAGCTGGGCGGCGGCCGAGACGGCGCATGAGGTTTCGGTCATGCAGCCGATCATCACCTTCATGCCCAGCGCCCTGGCCGTTTTGGCCATGACGAACGCCTCGCGCATCCCCGTGCATTTCATCAGTTTGATGTTGACGCCATGGTAGACGCCCGCTGCCTTGACGATGTCCGGCAGGCGCTGAACAGCTTCGTCCCCGAAAACCGGCAGCGGCGAGCGCTCCCTGAGCCAGGCCATGTCGCCGACCCGTTCCTTGGGCAGCGGCTGTTCGATCAATACGACACCCATCCCTTTCAGCCAGTGTATCATGTCGAGCGCCTTTTCCTTCTCCTTCCAGCCCTGGTTGACATCCACCGCGATGGGCACGGGCGTGGCCGAGCGCACGGTCTCGATCATCTCGCGGTCGTTGTCCCGGCCCAGCTTGACTTTAAGTATCTTGAAAGCGGAGGCCTCGGCCACTTTTTGTCGCACCATGTCGGCGCTGTCGATGCCGATGGTAAAGGAGGTGTTCGGAGTTTTGCCGGGGTTCAAGCCCCAGATCCTGTACCAGGGCTGCCCCGCCAGCTTGCCGACCAGGTCGTGAAGGGCGATGTCGACGGCAGCCTTGGCCGCGCCGTTGCCGGCAGCGATGGCGTCGATGTAATCCAGGATATCCTCCATGCGGAAAGGATCGCTGAATCCGGACAAGTCGATTTTGGACAGGAATTTCGCGGCGCTCTCCTGCGACTCGCCGAGGTAGGGCGGCATGGATGCCTCGCCATATCCGGAGATACCCTCATAATCCAACCGGGTCAGCATGACCGGCGTCGTTGTCCGTGACGATCCGGAGAGGGTGAAGGCGTGCTTCAGGGCAAGGTTGTAGGGCTCAAACGAAAGCCTGATCTTTCCGCTCAAGCCGATCACGGTTCCCGTTTTTCTTGCCCACAACCCCCTGGCCGCGGCTAGCCCGGCTATCGCGATTCCGCTTGAAACGATGAATTTTCTCCTGGTAGTTGTCATCAAAGATTCCTCCGTCAGATCCCCGAGCTTTCGGGGTCTTCGCGCCGATTCAGCGATTGTACCACGGATGGGTTTTCAGCGCAGCCGGCCCATTCCCAGCGCCGATGATCCGCTTGACATGCAGCAGGTTGGCCAGCAAAAAAGGCTCGTAATCCGCCCGGGTGGCATCCAGGCTGTTAACCCGCACCATGCCGGAGCAGTGGATGAACCGTGAATCGCCCATGTACATCCCGACATGCGATACGCGTTCGCCCGTTTCGCCGTTGGCTTTGCGTCCGAAAAAGAGCAGATCGCCCGCTTTCAGCCCTTGCCAAACGGCCGGCGCAGCCGGTGCAATCACCGTTGTTCCCTGCAGCGCCTGTTGCGAGGCATCACGCGCCAGGATCAAGCCGCCGGTCAGGTAAACGGTTTTCGTGAAGCCGCTGCAGTCGAACCCCTTGACCGATGTCCCGCCCCAGAGGTAGGGCCTGCCTTTCATACGTTGGGCGAAATCGACCAGCACCGCCGGATCGGCCGAAATGCTGTTGCCCCACGCTTCGAAATCCCTGAACCCCGGTCCGCTGACGAAACCCTGCCGGCCGTCGGGCAGCTGAACCGCCTGCATCGTGCCACGACCATTCATGCCGGCCTCCTTGACCACGATGCCGCCGCTGACGATATCGGAAACCGGCATGGAAGCTGCCTCCGTTCCTTCCAGGATCAACCCGCTGTCGCCGAGAAAGATCAGCCTGGCCGAACCTTTCCAGGCATCCATCTGCGCCTGCGTCTTCAAGGCGATGCCGGCGGCTTCCGTCCAGGCGATGTAGCGGTCCGGGGTCTGCACCAGGTACCAGCCGTCCTCCTCCTGCAACACCCGTACCGGGGTCCCCATGAGCGCCTGGGTGGCCATTTCGGCGGCATGGGCCGGCTGATAGCGGATATTGGCCACCGACAAGGTGACCAACCCCCAGTTTTTCTCTCCAAGGGCGGGATCGGGAAGCCGGATGATGGTATCGCTGCAGGCGATCCTTCGCTCCTTCAGCCGCTTGACCAGGTCGGCCGCCACGTCGGGCCTGGTTGTTTTCCCCGTGAGCAGCACGCGACCGCCCGACCACTCTGCCTCCACCGAAAACAGCTCAACTCGACTGTCGGCGATGGCCTGGCCCCGGAGCGAGTCGATCAGGGAGCGGGCCGTTGCCAAGTCCTTTTTGCCCGGATTGCAGGACAGCGCGAGGACGGCGGCAATCCAAAGAATACTTGCTTTACTTATCGATTTTTTCGATTGCCAGCACATGCAGCTGATACCCCCATTTGTCAAAATAGATGTTCCCCTTCGCCCATTCGACCTCCCCCCGTTGAAAGTCAAACGGCTCCGACCGGTAGTGCTTTTTCGGCGGGCAAAATTCCTGGGCAAACCCGTCATTGACGATCATGCGGTAGGAATCGATCCCGGTCAGGTAGAAATCCTTCACCGCCGTTTCTTTGCTGTTTTGCAGCCCGAACGACATGTCGACCGGCACCCAGCCGGTTCCCGGGTAGCGGAACTCGCACCAGTCATGCAGGTTCTCCTGGCCGGGATGAAGCATCCAACCGCTTTGCCAGCGGGCCGGAATGCCCTGGCAGCGGGCCAGCGACATCAACAGGAAGGTCTGCATGCCGCAATCGCCGTGGCCCCGGCTGATGACGTAATCTGGGATGCAGTCGATGATCGAATATTCCAGGGCCGAAGCCCAGGGAATGTGCCCGTCGATCCAGAGATAGAATTTCCGGACGATTTTCAGCGGGTTGGTCTCGCCCGCGCAGAGGCTTTCGGCCAGTTTCCTGACCGCCGGGGAAAAAACGACATGCGGCGGCTCCTCCTTGAGGAATGGGCCGACGCCTTCGCCGGCATCGTTCCCTTTAGAAACGATCTGTTGCGGATCGAACCATTGTCCCCATATTTCGAAGGAGGCGCGGTAGGAGAACACGGTCGGGACCCCCTTGACCGCCTTTTGCACCGCATGGAGAGAGGAATGAAGACATTCCTGCGGCGAGCGGATGGCATCGGCCGGCACCGCAGCGAGCAGGACCACATGCTTCTGCCGCGGCGGCGATTCCCTGGGAAAAGGCAGCCAGCAACAAATGTCCTCCCCGGCGGGGACCGCATCGGCATCCACCGTCAGCGTGAACTCGATGGCGATCTTTTTGCCTTCCGCCAGCGCCCCCGACTTCCCGGCGTTCAGGATGGCCCCGGTGTTTTCCAACCGGATGGCATCCAGGGGGTCGGCGGCGGGAACGCCGTTCCGTTTCCTCCTTGCTGCCGCGGCCGCCGCATCGAGCCGGAACAGGTTGGCGACGGCATGATTGAAGTATCGGGGCGCATCATCGATCAGGCGCATCTCCAGGTGGCCCGATTTTTCCCAGGCGACGATCTGGTGGTCCTGCAGGCCGGGGAAAAAACGTTCGAGCTGTTTTCGCACCTGTTCTCTGGTCAGGCCGAAGTCCAGGCGGATGCGCTCCATGGTCGCCCGCTGGCGGACCAACCAGTCGGCTTCCTCCTTTGTCAAGCCCTGGCGAAGCAATGCCCGGGAGATGAGTTGCGCGGCGACGGTAAAATGACCCGCGCTGAATTCTTTCAGGATTTGCGATCGATCCTCGCGGAATTCGCCGCCCGAAGCAAAACCGCTGGCCAGGACAAGCATGAGGGCGATGGGCAAACCCTTTTTCCCCAGCAACCAGCCCGCTTGGCGGATATGAAAACCGATTTCGTTCATGCCCCGATTATCCGCCAGCGCGGGAAGATTTTCAACCGAGGCAAGTGAATTTCGTGGCGCAAATCCAGCTGAAATTGAAAGACGGCCCAGCGCTCAATGAATGCGCCACAGGTAACTGACTTTAAAGAACAGGGAATTTTTCATCTCGCGCAGGCGGCCCTGACCGGGGACCCAGTGGTCTTCGGTCCATTGCCGGCTTTCATAGAGCGATCCGTAACCGAGATGGATGACGGTCCCCGGGATCAGCGTGAACGAGGCCAGAAAATCGGTCAACAGCTGCCTTTGATAATCATCGGTGCGCAGCGCGCCGCGCACGAAAAAAAAGCGGTTGAACTGGTAGCTGGCCAGCAGGTTGACAATCTGGACCGTGTAGACCGGCTCGCGTACCCCGGCGGCGACCCGGCGCGACATCGCGTCGCACACATAATCCAAATCCAGTTTCAGGTGAATGCCCGGCTGCAGGGTGGCAGCCAGTTCGAGGTGGAGACCGGAACCGAGAAACGGGTCCGACGGATCGTAATAAATTTTTTCCCCAAGCCGCAGGGACGCATAGGTAAACAGCCATTTGCTCACTTGCAGCTGGCCATTGCCG
>JAPKZL010000290.1 GCA_026393795.1 Candidatus Aminicenantes bacterium
TGTTGTTTCAAACCAATTGCGGGGCCTCTGGCGACATGGTTCTCGCCGCCATGATCGATTTGCTGGACGCCGGCGATGAATTCAAGCAAACCTTCGAAAACATCGGACTGGCCGTGACCGTTGCCGTTGAAGACACGGTGAAAAACCACCTGAAATGCAAAAAAGTAGTCATCAGCGCCTCCCCTGCCAGCCATGCCGTTACTTTTGCCACAATTGATAAATTTATCAGCCAAGGCCCGTTTTGCGAAAGGATCAAGGCCAACGCCAATCGCATTTTCAGCAACATCTTCAAGGCCGAAGCCGAAGTCCACGGCGAAGAGCTGAAAAATGTGCACCTGCATGAAATCGGGGCCGACGATTCACTGATCGACATCCTGGGCTTTTGCTGGTTATGGGAAAAGCTTGACTGCTGCCCGCTGTTTTTCACCACCCTGGTCACCGGCCAAGGCAATATCCAGACCCGGCACGGGTTGCTGCCAGTGCCGCCGCCGGCGGTACTGAACCTGATCAAAGGTCTCGAATACCGCAGCGGCGCTATCGAGGACGAACTGCTGACGCCGACCGCAGCCGCCATCCTGGCCACTTGCGGTTGCCAGGCCGATGGCCGCCATACGGTCAAAGCGTTGAAAATCGGCAGCGGCGGCGGCCACAAGACTTTCGCCCAGGTTCCCAACATCCTGCGGGCCATCCTCTCGGAAAAAGAAAGCCTGGAAGCCAACGACCGCATCTGGGTGCTGGAATTCAACCTGGATGACAGCAGCGGCGAAATGGTGGCCGCTGCCGGCGAAAAAATCATCCAGGCCGGCGCCATGGATATTTTTATCAGTAGCGGCCTGATGAAAAAGGGCCGCCCGGGTTTCCTGCTGACCGTACTATGCGCCGAAACCGAGCGTGAAAAAGTGATCACGGCAATTTTCCGGGAAAGCACGGCCATCGGGCTGCGGCAGCGCCTCGAAGACAGGGTGATTTTGGGCCGTGAAACGCGTACCATCCGGGTTTCAGGCTCGGATATCCGCATCAAAATCAGCTCCTGGCAAAATCGGCCCATGAACATCAAGCCCGAATTCGCCGATGTCTGCCTCCTGGCCGACAAAAAACATATTTCGGTCAAGGAGGCCATGCTGCTGGCCCAGGGAGTCATTAATGAAAAATATGGATCTTACCAAGATTAGACAAGGTGTGCGACTTATTTTGGAAGGCATCGGGGAAGATGTCGACTCCGCAAGATTAAAGGAAACCCCGCAAAGGGCCGCAGACATGTTCGCCGAAGTCTTGTCCGGCACCGGCAAGGATCCGGGAGATTTCTTGAAAGCCCTGACCGAGGAAGAACACGACGAAATGGTCATTCTCAAGGATATTCCCATCTATTCCCTGTGCGAACACCATTTTTTGCCTTTTTCCGGCAAAGCCAGCATCGCCTACATTCCCAAAAAAGGCAGGATCATCGGCCTGAACACCCTGGGTTACCTGGTCGATTTTTTGGCCAAGCGCCTGCAGCTGCAGGAGCGGCTGACCAAACAGATCGCCGATTACCTGGTACAGTCCCTCGACCCCATGGGGGTGATGGTGGTCATCAAAGCCGAGCATCTGTGCATGGCCATGCGCGGGGTAAAAAAACCAGGGTC